>NZ_JBYCKP010000371.1:0-1554 GCF_057473445.1 Acidithiobacillus sp. TH-A36
GTTCGCGAGCTGGCCCTGATGACCGAAAAGCGCAAACCCCCGGTATTTTCCCTGAAAGTCGATACGGGTAGTGACGTATGAACAGTCGTGAGCGTCAGTTCCTGAAAGTGATGCGCAAGCTGGATGCTGCCGGGCAGGAACAGGTGGTGGCTTTTGCCGAGTTTCTGCGCAGTCGCCAGAAGCCTGAAGCGCCGCAGGAAAAAGTGATTGAAAAGCCCAACCTGTTGCCTGCCCGCGAAGGCGAAAGCGTGGTAGGGGCCATCAAGCGGCTGCGGGAGAGTTACAGCATGCTGGATGCCAAGGAAATGCTCAATGATACATCCAGCCTGATGTCCAGGCATGTCATGGGCGGAATAGAGGCAGAAACGGTGATTGCCGAAATGGAAGTCATGTTTGAGCGCCACTATCAACGCTATTGCGGAGTTTCGGAAGACAGCTGATGTCGGATGTTCATCACTTGCTGCAGATGCTTCTGCACTTTGATCATTACCTGCTTTTGTTTTTGCAGGAATACGGGGCTTGGGTGTATGCCCTGCTCTTTCTGATTCTGTTTGCAGAAACCGGGCTGGTCATCATGCCCATTCTTCCCGGGGATTCCATGCTTTTTGTGTGTGGCACCCTGGCTGGAATTGGTGCCATGAGCGCACCCTGGCTACTGTTTTTGCTGGTGACAGCGGCGGTACTGGGAGATGCAGTCAATTACTGGGTGGGCAAGCGCTGGGGTGTGCATCTGTTTGGCGGTAAGCTGCTGAACATCCGCCATCTGGAAACCACCCAGCGTTTTTATGCCCGGCATGGCGGGAAAACAGTAGTCATCGCCAGGCTGCTGCCCATTATCCGCACCTTTGCACCCTTTGTCGCCGGTATTGCCGCCATGCCTTATCGGCGTTTTGTCATCTTTAATCTGACCGGGGCATTTCTCTGGGTGGGCGGACTGCTCGGTGCCGGCTATTTTCTGGGTAGCTTCACCTGGGTAAAAACCCATCTGAACCTGGTTTTGATCGCCATCATTGTGATTTCCCTGTTGCCAGCGGGTTTTGCCTGGTTACAACAGCGTCTGCAGCCCGCCGGCAATCCTGCACCCTGAATCTGTGTAAAGTTCGGCTGAAGCCTGCAGGATTAACCGTTCAGCTCTTGTTTTCCTGTCGTTCGATGGTCCGCACAATGCGGCGCTCGGCACGCTTCACCAGCCAGTTGAAAAGCGCTTGCTGATGGGGATCACCAGCGGCAGTATGTTCAGGGTGCCACTGTACGGCGAAAATATCCGGGTTGTCGGGCATGTCCACGGCCTCAATCACGCCATCTTCGGCGATGGCGTTGATGCGCAGGGACGGGGCCATGTTGGCAATGGCCTGATGATGCCAGGAGGAAATTTCCAGGGTTTCCCGACGAACAATGCTGCCCAAAAGAGTATCCGGCAGGACAATGACTTCATGCATGATGGGATCCCCGTCATTGTTGCGATGACAAATGCGGGTACCAATATTTTTGGGTAAATCCTGCAGGAGGTCACCCCCCAACGCGACATTGATGATTTGCAGGCCGCGACAAATA
>NZ_JBYCKP010000372.1:0-1737 GCF_057473445.1 Acidithiobacillus sp. TH-A36
GGCCGCACGAGCGCTGGCCAGCACCCGCCCCCCCTTTCGCGTCTCTCTGTCAGGTCGTGGTGATTGGTATTTATCAATCAACTTGTGAGCTGGCGACTGATGGCAATTCAGCAATGGCTAAATAATCGGCCAGAAAGGGGCCTTATTTGCCCTGTAGCGCACGCTGGGCGTTTTAGTGGGCATGTATTGCCTTTGAGGGTAAAACGGCGCTATAAACAGAAAGCCCCCAATTAAGGGGGCTTAACGCCGCTCTAAGTGCTGATCCCACTTATTGCGGTTAGTGGCGAAGTCTCTAGCACGGGGTCCGCCACTGTGGAAATTCATATTAACTCAAATCCCGCAGTAATAAATACCCTTGCTAGAGACGCCACGCGCATATATGCCGCTTGGAATCATGATGCTGTGGGCGGCATAGCGTAATAGCCGACCATCACGGGGATCTTGTCAGGTCGGCAGGTATAGCCAGCACGGGCCGAAAGTAGGCGCTTGGAAGAACTCCCGCCCATGTTTCAGGTTTCCGAATTTTATAGGCTCGTGCTGCCGTGAGCCTACAAGGGGTAGTCCTCAGCGGTGAGGGCTAGAAGTCACGGACGCCTAGGCGGGGTGCAGATTTGCACTGGCCGGAGCCATGTTCTAACGCTCGAATTTTTGAGCGGGTGGACAGGGGGCTGCACGCCAGTGCAGCGGGGGAATCTCTTGCAGCTTGCTGCTCCTCTTCACAAAGAGCTTTAGCTTTAGGCTTTCATGAGTGAGAGCGGGTGAGGGCGTTATCGCTTGCGATCACGACCGAATCCGCAACCGCCAAAGGCGGAATGTTTGCTACAGCGTGCAGCTCCAGGTGTGGCACTGGCTGGGTGAGGGGGGTCTGGGGGGAGAGGGTGCAAGCGCAATCTATGCCGCTGTTTTTGCTTAAAAAAACGAGACACCTCTCCCATTGGCACGAAAAACCGGCCTAAAATTTCCACAAGTGAAACAACCAATTACAAGAGCGGTATTCACACATGAATAAAGGGAGCGCTGTTAGTAGGCTCCCCATCCCAGTGCTGCCTACCACAGGAGATATCCCAAGACCGAGAATAGGCCCACAGGCAACGGGGGGCAAGTGCTGCAAAGTCTGAAATGAGCTTTTACGCCCGGATACCGTCTAGGCCGTAACAGTAACGGGGGCGGGCTTTCATCGCAGGGGGCAGCCAGTAACACATATACCACCTTTCGATGATGACGCCTTCACCTGGTCAAACTCTGTCGGGTCGCCAAGGGACGCGGTTCACTAGGCACCGAGGCGCATACGCGAGAAACAGCGGGGCGGGCGTTACGCAGTAACAGTAACGTAAAACGTGACTTGTCACAGTAACGGGGGAGAGCGTTACAGCGTAACAGTAACGGAAAGCGTGACATGTCACAGTAACGGGAAGGGGGGGCAAAAAGGATGATTGAGTGCAACCATTGCACAAAGTAACGGTAAGACTAATACCGTTACTGGACGGATTCCAAGGGGGGCAGGCGGGGGCGTGACAGTAACGGGAAATTGTGACGGGTCACAGTAACGGTGAGGAGCGTTACAGCGTAACAGTAACGAAAAGCGTGACGTGTCACAGTAACGGGGATTCCAAAGGGGCACCCCTTGGCCAACAAGACATAACGGAGTTATGGCGTAGTAGGTTACGCAAGAGGGGGGAAGGAAGGCGCAAGGGTGCGGGGCCGGCCGCACGAGCGCTGGCCAGCACCCGCCCCCCC
>NZ_JBYCKP010000373.1:0-8142 GCF_057473445.1 Acidithiobacillus sp. TH-A36
TCGACTAATCTGGCTATGGAAATCAAGGAGATGTCACCGACCACCGATGTGTTCATCTATTACATGGACATCCGTACCTTCGGTCTTTACGAGGACAAGTTCTACTGGAAAAGCCAGGAAGAATTCAAAACCAAGTTCGTCAAGGCTCGTATTGCCGAAGTAACGAAATCTCCGGATGGACGCTTACTGGTCAAAGGCGAAGATACCCTGGTTAAACGTCCTATCGTTATTCCCATGGACATGGTAGTGCACGCTATTGGCATGGATCCTAATGCACTGAATCCTGAAATTGCCAAAGTGTTTGGTATCGGTCTTGAGAAGCACGGCTTTATTGATCGCGCCGAGCAATATACCAACACGCAAGGAACAACCCGCAGGGGCATTTATGTTTGTGGCGCAGCTACAGGTCCTGAAACCATTGATGATTCGATGGCACAAGGCCAGTCTGCGGGTGCCCGGGCGGTGGCTGACCTGTATCAATTGCTGGCGGCCTCTGCCTGATTTTCCGTTATTTTTGAGTTTTCTCCAGTTGTGGATTCTGGTGGCCTTGAGGGATGCTATGCATCCCTCTTTTTTGCTGTATAAAGATGTTTAAACAGTATTCACAAATTCCAGTG
Source organism: Acidithiobacillus sp. TH-A36 (assembly GCF_057473445.1). Taxonomy (NCBI): domain Bacteria; kingdom Pseudomonadati; phylum Pseudomonadota; class Acidithiobacillia; order Acidithiobacillales; family Acidithiobacillaceae; genus Acidithiobacillus; species Acidithiobacillus sp. TH-A36. The sequence continues at coordinate 618 of NZ_JBYCKP010000373.1, forward strand.
ACAGGCGCGCTATGAAACAATACGAATCATCACTTCCGGTATTTCATATCAATCAATTTTTCAATGGTCCTGCGGTGGCTACGGGAGTTTTTCAGGACCGATCAGGTAAGGTGGTCAATCGCTTTATCATGTATTTATTGGGGACGTGGCAGACAGATTCTGTCGGTTCCCTGAGCGAAAAATTTCTGTTTCTGGATAATGACGGTAAGGCCAGTTACGCTGAGCGTTTGTGGCAATTACAGGTGACTGGTGCCCATAAATTTACCGCAACTGCACAAGGTTCAGCAGGAGATATTGTGGGGCTTGCTCAGGGAGAAGCCGAAGGGTTTGCCATGCGCTGGCGGTATACGGTAAGACAACCGGTGGGTAAACGGTTTTTCAATTTGCGTGTGGATGACTGGATGTATCTGATTGATAAAGATCATGTCATTAATCGGAGTAAAATGCGTTTTTTAGGCTTTTTTGTGGGTGACGTGAGTATTGAAATCCATCGCTTGGCAGATACGCCAGAAAATCGGAAAGCCATGCTGCAGTTACCGCGTGTGGACGATACGGTGCCCGTATGAGCGATAAGTCCTGTTGGCAGGGTAAACGTTGCTGGTTGATCGGGGCCAGTACGGGAATCGGTGCTGCCTGTGCCGAAGCACTGAATGCCCAAGGTGCCCGGCTTGCGCTGACGGCGCGCAATCCAGCCAAGCTTGCGGACTTGGCCGCCAAACTGGGTAACGATTACACCCTGGTTTGCCCCGCCGATGTGATGACTCCGGATGAACTACACAAAGCCTATACAGATATTCGCGAACAGTGGGGCGGTCTGGATGTGCTGCTGTTTCTTGCCGGCACCTATCAGGCCGCGCGGAGCTGGGAACTCAATCCGGACCAGGCCCGTCAGGCCATCAGCACCAATTATCTGGGCGCGGTAGATGCGGTTCATACGGTCCTTGCCGATTGGCTCGTGGCCGGACAGGGGCAGATCGTCCTGACCTCCAGCGTTGCTGGTCTGCGTGGTTTGCCCCAGTCATTATATTACGGACCCAGCAAGGCGGCACTGACCCATTTCGCCGAAGTCCTGCATCTGGATCTGGAACCCAAGGGGATCAAGGTTCAGGTCATTCATCCCGGTTTTGTTGCAACGCCCCTGACCGCGCACAACGACTTTCCCATGCCCAATTTAATCAGCCCCGAACAGGCAGCCACGGAAATTCTGGCGGGTATGGAAAGCAGCGCGTTTGAAATTCACTTTCCCCGCGCCTTTACCCGCAAGCTCAAATTTCTGCGCTGCCTGCCCTATCGCTGGTATTTTTCGTTGATTCATCGTTCTACGGGGCTGTAGAAAAACGGCGTCAAAAGCCAAGGACCAGCAAAAGCCCTTCATCAACAATGACGGTTGAAATGTTGCAACCGGCCAAAACCAACCAGTAATCCCCACTTATCCCGCACACCCATTTCCGGCTATCATGTCGCCACCAAAGCACCAGAAGTGTCCCAACAACATCAGAGGTCAGGAAGCGTGACAGAAACCATCAGCCGCAGCGATCGCGGTAAAAAGAATATGCGGGTGACCCTGATGGGGGCGGGGACCAATCTGGTGCTGTTTTTTACCAAGTTGGCGGGGGGCATTTTCGGTCACTCCGATGCTTTGGTGGCCGATGCGGTGCATTCCTTATCTGATCTGCTATCGGATTTGGGCCTGATTCTGGCCATGCATTTCAGCAGCCAGCCACCGGATCAGGAACATCCATACGGACATGAGCGTTTCGAGACGCTTGCGGCACTGGGCACGGGTACGTTGCTGGCGCTGAATGGCACGGGTATTGGCTATGAGGCTGTGCAACGTCTGGTGATTGGACATTACGGGATGCCTGCGGTCTGGACTCTGTATATTGCCGCCTTTGCCATTTTCGCCAAGGAAACCCTCTATCAGATTACCATTCGGGTGGCGCGTAAAACCCGCTCGGCAGCGTTACGGGCCAATGCCTGGGATCATCGTACCGATGCGATTTCCAGCGTCATTGTGTTGATTGGTATTGGCGGAAGCCTTCTGGGTGCCCCTTATCTGGATTCGGTGGTGGCTCTGATTGTGGCCTTGATGGTGCTGCGCATTGGCCTGGTGACCGCCTGGGAGGCGCTGCAGGAGCTGGCAGACCGGGGGCTGGACGATGCGGTTTTAGCGCAAATTCGCGAGGTGATTCTGGGTTGCGAAGGGGTGCGCGACCTGCACCTGCTCAAGACACGCAAGGTAGGGCATCAGGCTCTGGCTGAGGTGCATTTGCAGGTAACCAATCCGCTGCTCAGTGTCTCCGAGGGGCACCAGATTGCCGAGCGGGTGCGTATGTCCCTGTTGCAGGCGGTAGATGATCTGGTGGACGCCACCATTCATATTGATAGTGAAAATGACGAAGAGGGTGGTGCCGTTCTGCCGCCGCGCAGTGTCATTGATGAAAAGGTGGAATCCGTATTGCTGGCCCGTAATTTGCATTTACCTCAACAAATGACCTTGCATTATCTGAAAGATGGTGTGGTGATTTGCCTGCGTTATCCTTTTCCGCCTGCGGCGAGTCTGGAGAGTCTGCAAGCACAGGAAAAACAGATTCAGGAAGCCTTGCAGGGAAAGGTTTCCGGCCTGCAGCGGGTAGATGTCGCCTGGCAGACGTCTGCCACGGAGAAGGAATGAGCGGTTGTGCACAATGTTGGTGCAAAGCGTTTGATTGCACTGTTATGGGGTGCTAATTTGGTGCAATAATCCACCAGGATTCTGGGGGTGCTTCATTTGAATGTGGTATCAGTTTTGCATGCTTAATGGTATTCAGTTCGTACATATTTCTTGATTGGAGGAAAAGCAGATGGGTCACAGCCCGAAAGATGTGCTGAAGTTGATTAAAGAAAAAGACATCAAATTTATTGATTTCCGTTTCACCGACACCAAGGGCAAGGAGCAGCATGTTTCTGTGCCCTCCCACACCATGGAAGAAGATACTTTTGTAGAAGGCAAGGCCTTTGATGGTTCTTCCATTGCTGGCTGGAAAGGGATCAATGAATCCGACATGATTCTGCTGCCTGATCCTGATTCCGCCGTGCTTGATCCTTTTACCGACGAAGCGACCCTGAACATTCGTTGTGACGTCATCGAACCGGCTACCGGTCAGGGTTATGAGCGCGATCCGCGTTCAGTGGCCAAACGTGCCGAAGCCTATCTGAAAAGTACCGGCATTGCCGATACTGCTTATTTTGGCCCGGAAAATGAGTTTTTTGTCTTTGATTCAGTGACCTGGAATATCGACATGAGCGGCTGCGGCTACAAGGTCGATGCGGAAGAAGCTGCCTGGAATTCCGGTAAGGAATATGAATCCGGTAACATGGGCCATCGTCCCGGTGTGAAGGGCGGATATTTCCCGGTACCTCCGGTGGATTCTGCGCAGGACCTGCGTTCAGCCATGTGTCTGGCCCTGGAAGAAATGGGCCTGAAGGTGGAAGTCCATCACCACGAAGTGGCTACTGCCGGGCAGCATGAAATTGGTGTGGGCTTCAGCACCCTGACCCGCAAAGCCGACGAAGTACAGATTCTGAAGTACGTGATTCACAATGTTGCCGCCGCTTACGGTCAGACCGCAACCTTCATGCCCAAGCCCATTGTCGGTGACAACGGTAGTGGCATGCACGTCCATCAGTCGCTGGCCAAGGACGGCAAAAACCTGTTCTCGGGTGATTTGTACGGTGGTTTGTCGGAACTGGCCATTTATTACATCGGCGGCATCATCAAGCACGCCAAGGCCATCAACGCGCTGACCAATCCCAGCACCAACAGTTACAAGCGTTTGGTCCCCCACTATGAAGCGCCGGTGTTGCTGGCCTATTCGGCAAAAAACCGCTCTGCTTCTATTCGTATTCCCTTCGTCAACAGCCCCAAGGCGCGGCGTATTGAAGTCCGCTTCCCGGATTCCACGGCCAACCCCTATCTGGCTTTTGCGGCGATGATGATGGCCGGTCTGGATGGTATTCAGAACAAGATTCATCCCGGCGATGCCATGGACAAGAACCTCTATGATCTGCCCGCCGAAGAGCAGTCCAATATTCCGGGCGTGGCTGCTTCTCTGGAAGAAGCCTTGCGTGCTTTGGAAGCGGACCATGAGTTCCTGATGAAGGGCGGTGTGTTCAGCCAGAGCTGGCTGGAAGGTTATCTGGATGTGAAATGGGCGGAAGTGCAGGCTCTGCGCGTTACTACCCATCCGGTGGAATTCCAGATGTACTACAGCCTCTGAGCCCATAGCGGGCGATCTGGCCCGCTGTTTTGCACAGGTAAAGGCCTCGCAGCATGCGGGGCCTTTTTATTGCTGCGCCTTGACAATCATGAGCGGGGCGACCATATAAGTTGCGCTGGATGATGGGGAGATCGGTTGATGAAAAATGCAAGTATTTGTGGTGGAGCAGGCACTTTCGTGCGCCGCAGTGTGATGATGACTCTGCTGCTGGCCGGGACTTTCAGTGTGCTTGCCAACGCAGAAACCATATATCGCTGGGTGGGTAGCAACGGTGTGGTAAGTTACGGAGAAAATCCGCCCGCAGGCGCTAGGGGGGTTGAGCAAATTGCCGGTGCGCCTCAGCAATCGGTGAGTACGCCTGCAGAGGTTCAGCGCCCTCCGGAAGTGGCCCCGAATGTTCAGCCCAAAGTAGACAAGCCGGAGCTGAATGCGAGTAATCCTGCCCGTAAACGGCTGGAAGCCGAATTGGCGGCGGCGCGTCTGCAGTTGCTGCAGGCGACCCATAATTATCAACAGGGCAAAGCTGTCCGCACCGGTAATGAAAGAAATTATGCCCGTTATTTACAAAGGGTAAATGGTCTGAAGCAGGAAATGGATAACGCCCAAATGCGGGTTATGTTATTGCAGCACCAACTGGAACAGCTTCCCGAAACGACTATGCCCGCATCCATGCAAGGACATCAGGAGCACTGAGTCGGGTTGTGGTCTTGTCCCGATTAAGAGCCGGGATAGACCGGCAACACCTTCGTGGCTTAGTATATCAGCCTGGATAAAGACCGTCAGGGAGATTAGATGCCACGTTTCTTGCTCAGTAACGATGACGGATATCTGGCACCGGGACTGGCAGCACTGGCCCAGGCAATCACCCCTCTCGGCGAAGTCGAGGTTCTGGCACCTGAGCAGGATCGCAGTGGCGCCAGCAATTCCCTGACCCTTGACCGTCCCCTGCGCATGCGTACCGGCCTCAATGGTTTTCACTATCTGGTCGGCGGTACCCCAACGGATTGCGTGCATCTGGCGGTGACCGGTCTTTTTGCCGAAGCTCCGGATATGGTGGTGTCCGGTATCAACCGGGGCGCCAATATGGGTGACGACGTGCTTTACTCCGGTACCGTCGCCGCAGCGACCGAGGGTCGTTTTCTGGGGCTGCCAGCCATTGCCGTCTCCCTGGCGGGTCGTGATTGCAGTCACTTTGAAACGGCGGCCAGAGTCGCTGCCACCCTGGTCACCGGCGTGCTCAGCCATGCGCTGCCTGCAGATACCATTCTCAATGTGAATGTGCCGGATTTGCCCTATGAGCAAGTGCGGGGCTTGGAAGTCACCCGTCTGGGGCGACGCCACAAAAGTGATATGGTGATTCCTGCTGCGGATCCACGCGGCGATCCAGTCTACTGGATTGGCCCTTCCGGGCGGGAAGCAGACGCCGGGCCGGGTACGGATTTTGATGCGGTACGCCGGGGCTATGTCTCCATCACCCCCCTGGATCTGGATATGACCCGATACAATTTTCTGGAAGGCTTAAGTCAGTGGCTGCGCACTTGCCAGTCCTGAACCCGGAAGTAGGAATGATTTCTCCCCGCACCCGGGGGAGGATGGTGCTACGCCTGCGGGCGGCGGGTATTCGTGATGAGCGGGTGCTGGATGTGATGAATCAGGTGCCGCGTCATCATTTTGTGGCTCAGGCCCTGGCGGGACGGGCCTACGAACTGGTCTCCCTGCCCATTGGTTATGGTCAGACCATCTCCCAGCCGTGGACTGTGGCGCGGATGATGGAGGCTATTCTCGAAAACAACCCGATTCCCCGACGCATTCTGGAAATCGGGACCGGTTCTGCTTATCAGACGGCGCTTCTGGCGGAACTGGGGGCGGAAGTGTTTACTGTGGAACGCATTGGTCCCCTGCATCATCATGCGGACAAGGTGCTGAGCCGACTGGGTTATTCCCAGGTACATCTGTTGCATGGTGATGGTAGTGGCGGCTGGCCGGAGCAGGGGCCGTATGATGCCATTGTGATTACGGCGGCGGTTCCTTGTGCTTTGGCCCCCTTATATCGCCAGTTAAGGCCTGGCGGTCGCCTGGTGATGCCGGTGGAAGATCGGGGCAAGCAACATTTGCAGGTCAGCCATTGGGATGGTCATGAAGCCCGGATCAGTCATCTGGGTGACTGTTTTTTTGTTCCCTTACTGGCTGGTACGGTTTCATTAGCCTCTGGAGAGTGTTAAGCATGAACGACGCGATCAGAGAAGAGGAAGAAGATCTTTCCGTGGAGACGGCAGATGAGACGCCGGAAGCTGCCGAGGAGGATTACGACGAGGCCCCAGACTGGGATGCTACCCGCTGTTATCTGAGGGAAATCGGTCATAATCCGTTGCTGACGGCAGAGCAGGAAATTTCCCTGGGGCGGCTCGTTCAGGCGGGTGATGCGGCCGCGCGCAGCACCATGATCGAGAGTAACTTGCGTCTGGTGGTCAAATTGGCCAGACGTTACATCCACCGTGGTCTGCCCCTTCTGGATTTGATTGAAGAGGGGAATCTGGGCCTGATTCGTGCCGTGGAAAAATTTGATCCGGAAAAGGGTTTTCGTTTTTCGACCTACGCTACCTGGTGGATACGCCAGAATATCGAACGGGCCCTGATGAATCAGACACGCACCATTCGTCTGCCCATTCATGTGATGAAAGAACTGAGTAGCGTCTTGCGTGCGGCACGCTGTCTGGGTCAGACCCTGCAGCGCGACCCAACGCCTGAGGAAGTGGCGGCGGCCATGGATCGGCCTGTGGACGAAATTCGCGGCTGTCTGGAAAACGACGGCAAGGTGACCAGCCTCGATGTACCTCATGGTCGAGAATCTGAGCGCCCCCTGGCCGATGTGATTGCTGATATGGCAAATCCTGGCGTTGAAGCGGCTTTTGCTGAGCAGGATTTGTCCCTGCAGATTCATCAATGGATTGGTGCCATGTCTGAAAAACATCGGCAGGTACTGTTCTGGCGCTTTGGTCTGGATGGTACGGAGGGGGCGACTCTGGAAGATGTTGGTAACCGTCTGGGTATCACCCGGGAGCGGGTGCGGCAGATCCAGGTGGAAGCCTTGCTGGCGTTACGTCACCGTATTGAAGAAGAAGGTCTGACCACAGAATCCCTGTTCGGGTGAGGCAGGCTCCGGCAGGCCGGTGGCGGGGAGGCTTTGCAGCGACTTTGTCCCGCGCCGTTGTTGTTCCTGGTGAAATCCTGCGCCCGTCAGGAGAGCTGTCTGAGCCCACAGGGCG
>NZ_JBYCKP010000374.1:0-2303 GCF_057473445.1 Acidithiobacillus sp. TH-A36
CCCTGTTTACCCTGCCGGTCATCCTCCTCGAATACCTGCTGCGCGGTCAGGTGCAGCGCAAAACCCCCTTCGGTTTTGGCATTGGCATCGCCAGCGCAGTGGTGCTGCTCAGTCACTGGCCGCCGCCAGTGTTTCCGCTGGGCGGCTAAGGCACCGGGCCATGCCTCAGCCCTGCACTGCAGCACCACTCCGGCCCTGCGGGGTGACCAAAGATCAGGACCGGGAACGGGGTTCTTCGGTCATTGATTTTCCGTTTATTTTCGTGTTCTTTTTTTTGCTGCTCTGGGGCGTATTCAATTTTGGCTTCATATTTGTCATTCAGAGCATGATGACCACCGCCGCCGAAGATGGTGCCCGCGCTGCGCTGCGCTATCAGCCTGCCGCCAATGACGGTCTGGCCATTGCAGCACGCGCAAATGCGGCAACAGAGACAGCCAATCAGGTCGCGGGAGTGCTGAACGGTCTGGCGGGGGGCAGTATCACCACCACGGTGAATCCCACTACTTGCAGTTACAACGCCAACCTGACCTGCTTCAGCGTTCAGGTCACTTTTCCTTATGGTCAACATCCCATCATTCCGGCACTGGTGAATTTTCCTTTCATCGGATCGGTGGGCATACCCAATCAACTCACCGGCACGGCGGTCATGCAGGTGGACAATGCCAACCTGTTGCAGGACTGATGTAACAGACATAAATCACCAAGGAGACAGGGAAACATGGGAAACAAGGCAAAAATCGCCATCGCGATACTGGTGCTGCTGGCGGTGATACTGGGGGTTGCTGCCTATGTGATCAGCCTGCCTGCTCCCAGCGTGCAGCGACCCACAGAAAGCAGCCCAAACAGCACATCAACGGCTCCCGCTGGTGTCGCCGTGGTGGTCGCCAGCAAGCCGCTGATGGCCGGCAAACCCATTTCGGCCGATGCCCTGAAGGTCCTCCATTACCCGGAATTTCCCAGCGGCGCTTACCATCAGACCAGTTCGGTCATCGGTCAGGTACCGGCGACGAACATTGGCGCGGGGGTGCCCGTTTTGCACGCGAACATGGTGTCCGGCCTGGCGACTCAGGTACCTGAGGGTGACCTGGCCATGGCCATTCATGTCAATGAAGAAATTGCCGTTGGCGATCATCTGCATCCCGGCGATTTTGTCGATGTGTTTACCACCCTGCCCGGTAACGAAGGACAGATGCATGGTGGCTGGCCCACCCAAAGCCGTCTGCTGCTGGCGGGGCTGCGGGTGCTGGCCGTGGGTCCGCAAACCGTTGCGCACAGTCTGGGCCAAGCTCAGCCCGGACAGGACAATGCGGTGGTCAACGGGCAGGCCAATGGCCAGCAGGCGCAACCCCCCAGCACCGTCGTCCTGCAGGTACCGGTCGCTTCTTCGGCGACCCTGGCTCTCGCCAGTGCCCAGGGCCATCTGCTGCTGGCCTTGCGCAATCCCAAGAGCAGCGGCATGCCGGATGTGCAGGATTTTCCCGTGCCCACTCCAGCACTGATCCCCACCAAAATTCCGGTGAATCAACGCAAGGATGCCCTGCAAAAGCCTGAAAATCGCGCATATGCCGGGCTGACCCTGCCAGGACTGGCCGGCAAGAGCAAGGCCGAAGCACAGGCCATGCGTCCTTTGCCTCCGCCACCACCCATGATGCAACTCTATGACGGTGCGCAAAAAACCGCTGTTCCTTATTGATTGGCACCTGCCCTGACAAAAAGCGAGACCCCTGCATGAATACACACAAAAATCCGGGATACCTGCAGCCGCGACTGCGCAGCGCCCTGAAACTGGCCTTTTTCGGCATGCTGGGGGCCTTACCGCTGGCATGCGTGACGGGCACCGCCCGGGCGGCAGACTGGTCCGCGCATAGCACGGGCGCCTACCGGGCACTGGCCATTGCCGTGGGTACCCAACAGGTATTAACCCTGGATGAGTCTGCCTACCGCGTTGCCATTGGTAATCCCAAAACGGCTTCCATCCGCCCCCTGTCCAACAGTCACGGCAAGTCTTTTCTGATTACCGGCATCAGCACCGGCGAGACCAGTCTGCTGGTCTGGAAACTCGGCCACAAATCTCCAGAGGTCTGGCAACTGAATATCAATGCCCAGACGCCCCATGCACCGCTGGCTGCACCCGCACCGGGCATGCCCAAAATAACGGCCCAGGGGAACGTCGTGACCTTGTCCGGGGCAGTGTCCAGCCAGATGAAGCAGGAAGCGGCCCTTGAAGCCGCTGCTGCCATGGCCGGAAAGGACGGTAAAATCATCGACGAAAGCACCATTCCGGTGGATGACGAAGTGCAGGT
>NZ_JBYCKP010000375.1:0-1087 GCF_057473445.1 Acidithiobacillus sp. TH-A36
CCAAACCCACTCCGCAACCGCGTCCAGTAGTTCATCATACTCCGGCGCCCAAGCCGCTGATGGCCAAAACGCCGTTGCCGACTGCTCCAGTCGTACCCCCCGCGCCGCCGGTAACACCACCTGCGCCGCCGCCCCCTCCGGCTCCCAGTATGGCAGCGCGGCAGGCAGCATTGGCGCGCTATGCGGCCATGGTACGTGCCCAGGTTCAGGCCGATGCCCATGTGCCTGAGGCCGTGCGCCTGATGCACTTAAGTGGTACGGCAGTCATCACTTTCCGGTTGACCCCTTCGGGACAACTGCTTTGGGCCAAAATCACCCAGTCCAGTGGTGTGCAACCGATTGATAAGGCGGCTCTGCAATCCGTGAAAGAGGGTAACTATCCGCCCTTTACGAAAAACATGCCCAAGCATGCAACCAACTTTACGGTTGAAGTACATTTGTCCAGCCATTCCAGTTAACATGAACACTATTTTTACGGGGAGCATTTTGCCAGTGAATATTTTGCGGGTCATAAAAGCTTCAGTTTTATCTCTCGGTTTTATTGGGGCTGGCCTGACATCTTCACTGGCGGCGGCAGACGTTCCCCAAGGTATGCAGAATTTCAACCACTATACTTTTGCGGTCATGTGGCATCCCGGCGTGTGCGCGACCTGGACCAATGCGGGTGCTGCCTGCAAGGATTTGTCCTCGGACGCAAAAATCAACCAGGAGTGGACCATGCATGGGCTGTGGGCGAGCCGTCCCCAGTCACTGATTGCCTCTGGAATGAAGGGCCCAACCTGGTGGCATTATGGCTGTTACTGGTATAACCCGGGCCATAGCCTGCCGAAGGATAGTTGTTCCAATCAGGCTCTGAATCTGCCGGCTGCACTGCATCAGCGTTTGTATGCGCACATGCCCATGGCCAACATTTGTCTGGATCGCCATGAGTATTACAAACATGTCGCCTGTTTTGGCGAATCGCCTGAGCAGTTTTTCCCCAAGGAGCTGGATTTGCTGGATAAACTCAACGCCAGCTCGTTCACGGCCTTTATTCGTGAGCATCGCGGGCAATGGGTGGAGCGCAATGCCATTCTCAAAGCCTTTG
>NZ_JBYCKP010000376.1:0-1366 GCF_057473445.1 Acidithiobacillus sp. TH-A36
AGAAAGTTACCAACTTTATTTATTTTTGAAAATTTCGATGTACCAATTTTACTGGCTTAGGTCAGATAAAAGTTACCATCTTTATTTGTTTCCCACAGTTTTACCGGAGCCGGTAGGTCCAGTCACCAGAATCATGCCATAGGGACGGTGGATGGCGTCCTCAAAGGATTTGCGTTGTTCCGGGAAAAACCCCAATTGTTCAATAGGCACCCGGGAGCTGGCCGGATCCAGCAGCCGCAGGACAATGGTTTCCCCGAAACTGGTCGGCAAGAAAGACACCCGAAAATCAATGACCCGAGCCGGCGGCACCCGCACCCGCAAACGCCCATCCTGGGGCAAACGTCGCTCGGAAATATCCAGTCCGCACATGATTTTCAATCGGGACGTAACACCGTCCTGGAGATCCTTCGAGGGATTGGCCGCGTTACTTAAAACACCATCCAGCCGATACCGCACCCGGAAATCCTTTTCGTAGGGTTCCAAATGAATATCCGATACGCCTTTGCGAATGGCATCCAAAAGCAGTTGCTGGACAAAACGCACCACGGGCGCATCTTCCGCAGTGGTTTCGCTATCCAGTGACAAATCGACTTCTTTTTGCGCGTCTGCTTCCGCATCAGCTTCACTATCGGCGGGCTTTTCCAGAAACACCGCGTCAATGCCCGTTCCGGCATCCGTAATCAGGTGGACTGCACGCATCAGTTTGTCGGCTTCCACGAGTATCGGCATCACCTGCCAACCGGTATGGAACTTGATATCTTCCACCGCTTTAAAATCGGTCGGGTCAGCCATCGCCAGATAGAGCGTCTCGCCGTGCTGAGATAGAGGCAATACGACATAGCGGTTCATCAATTTTTTATCGATGCGGCTGAGCAACAGATCATCCAACTGCACCGCATCCAGATCCAGCATGGACATCCGGTAACGCCGGGACAGATAGGCCATCAGGCGGGCTGCAGGTATCAGATCTTTCTTAACGACATGGAACAGCACCGGCACATGCGCCAGTCGGGCTTCCTGCTCAACCGCCGTCCACTGATTTTCGTCGAGGGCGCATAGCCCATCCTGCGAAAGCCCGCGCAGAACAGGATGGCTCCTGATCGGCGTGACTTCAGATTCAGCCACTCAGCGCATCATCCCCGCCAATCACTTCCGGCGTGATGAACACCAGTAATTCGGTTTTGGCAACACTGTGCACTTCACTTTTGAACAGCCATCCCAACAAGGGGATGTTTTTCAAGACCGGAATCCCCGACTGGTTATGCGTGGAGGTGTCGGTATAGATGCCACCGATAACGACGGTCTGACCATTATTGACCAGCAATTTGCTTTTGACTTCCTGGGTCGTGATGGGAATCCCGGACGG
>NZ_JBYCKP010000377.1:0-5626 GCF_057473445.1 Acidithiobacillus sp. TH-A36
CCCATCCCTGAAGCTTGAGTGGATTTTGTTTGCGGGGTGAGCGTCTTTCACTTCGCTTGGCCGTGTATCCTTTGCTATAGTGCGCTCTGTCCCCGTCGACGATCAATTCATCGGCCACGCCAGCAAGGAGCCTGAACGCATGTCCAAAAGCCATCTTTTTACTTCTGAGTCTGTTTCCGAAGGTCATCCCGATAAGGTCGCAGACCAGATTTCCGATGCCATCCTTGATGCCATTCTGGCGCAGGATCCGCGTGGTCGGGTAGCCGCTGAAACCCTGATTACTACCGGCCTTATTGTTCTGGCCGGCGAAATTACGACGACGGCTAACGTCGATTACGCAGACGTTGCCCGTCAGACGGTGCGCCGGATTGGCTATGATTCATCGGAAATGGGCTTTGACTGGGCCTCCTGCGCGGTGATGCAGACGCTCGACAAGCAGTCTCCGGATATTGCTCAGGGTGTGAATGAAGGGGCCGGTCTGGATCTGGACCAGGGCGCTGGTGATCAGGGTCTCATGTTTGGTTTTGCCTGTGATGAAACCGACGTGCTGATGCCAACTCCCATTTATTTCGCCCATCGTCTGACCGAACGCCAGGCTCTGGTACGTAAGGATGGCCGCCTGCCCTGGTTACGTCCCGACGCCAAAAGTCAGGTGACGGTGCGGTACGAAGATGGTCGCCCGGTTGCTATTGATGCCGTCGTCCTCTCCACCCAGCACAGCCCGGATATCAGTCATGCAGATCTGGTGGAAGCGGTGCGGGAAGAAATCATCAAGCCGGTATTGCCGCCGGAAATGCTGCACAAGGATACCAAATATCTGATTAACCCTACCGGACGTTTTGTCATTGGCGGACCCGTAGGCGATTGTGGCTTGACGGGTCGCAAAATCATTGTAGACACCTACGGTGGTCAGGGCAGTCACGGCGGCGGTGCTTTTTCAGGTAAGGATCCGTCCAAGGTGGACCGTTCTTCTTCTTACGCTGGTCGTTACGTTGCCAAAAATATTGTTGCTGCAGGTCTGGCGAGCCGCTGTGAAGTTCAGGTGGCTTACGCCATTGGGGTATCCCAGCCGGTCAGTCTGATGGTCGATACCTTTGGTACCGGCAAAATTGATGATGATCGTATCGCTGCACTGGTCCGTGAACATTTTGATCTGCGTCCCAAGGGCATTATTCAGATGCTGGATCTGCTCCGTCCGATTTATGGTAAAACCGCTGCTTATGGGCATTTCGGTCGTGAAGAACCGGAATTTACCTGGGAACGGACCGACAAGGCCGCAGCCTTGCGGGATGCTGCTGGATTGCGATAAAAAGACCTCTGTGCGGAGAACCTCTCCGCCGGAAGTTCGGGCCGAGGAGCGCTGCAATCGCCAGGTCTCTGGTGGTCAGGCTCGGCCCGTTTTCCTTCGTGTAAAACCGCGCTCGCTTTCATGATCAAAGGAACGACCACCATGAATGCTGTGCTTAAAACGGGTGAAGACTTTAAAGTAGCTGATATGTCTCTGGCCGCCTGGGGACGTAAGGAAGTCCGTATTGCTGAAACGGAAATGCCGGCATTGATGGCGATTCGCCGGAAATATCAGGCTCAGCAGCCCTTGCAGGGCGCACGCATTGCGGGCTGTATTCATATGACCATCCAGACCGCTGTACTTATCGAAACCCTGGTGGCTTTGGGGGCTGAAGTGCGCTGGTCTTCCTGCAATATTTTTTCTACGCAGGATCAGGCAGCCGCAGCTGTTGCGGCTGCAGGTGTTCCGGTTTTTGCCTGGAAGGGAGAAAGCGAGGAAGAGTACTGGTGGTGCGTGGAGCAGACCATTACGGGTCCTGACGGCTGGCGCCCCAATATGCTGCTGGATGATGGTGGAGACCTGACGGGATTGCTGCATGAGAAGTATCCCGAGTTGCTGGAAGGCATCCATGGTGTTTCCGAAGAAACGACTACAGGCGTGCATCGTCTTTGGGAAATGGCCAGGGAAGGTAAGCTCAAGGTGCCCGCCATCAATGTCAACGACTCGGTGACCAAAAGCAAAAATGACAACAAATACGGTTGTCGTCACTCCCTCAATGATGCCATCAAGCGGGCCACGGACCATCTGCTGTCCGGTAAACGCGCCCTGGTTTTGGGCTATGGTGATGTGGGCAAGGGCTCAGCAGCTTCCTTGCGTCAGGAAGGCATGATTGTGCGCGTCACCGAAGTGGATCCCATTTGCGCCATGCAGGCCTGCATGGACGGTTATGAAGTGGTTTCTCCCTACAAAAAGGGTATCAATGATGGTACCGATGCCTGTATTGATCAGGATCTGCTGGGCCAGACTGACTTGTTGGTAACCGCTACCGGTAATTACAATGTCTGCGATGCGGGCATGTTGAAGGCACTCAAGAAAGGCGCTGTCGTTTGTAATATTGGTCATTTCGACAATGAAATTGATACGGCTTTCATGCGCGCCAACTGGGCCTGGGACGAAGTCAAGGCTCAGGTGCACAAGGTGTATCGTGATGCACCTGCAGGCAAGGACTTTGATGCGGACAGTGATGATTACCTGATTCTTCTTTCTGAAGGAAGGCTGGTGAATCTGGGCAATGCTACCGGGCATCCCAGTCGGATCATGGATGGTTCTTTTGCCGATCAGGTGTTGGCGCAGATACACCTTTACGGGGAGCGCTTTGCTGACCTGCCTGCCGCGCAGAAGTCTTCTCACATCAGCGTCACCGTCCTGCCGAAAACCCTGGATGAAGAAGTGGCCCGTTACATGGTGGAAGGTTTTGCCGGGGTGCTGACCCAGTTGACAACGGCCCAAGCCGAATATCTTGGCGTTGACGTCCACGGGCCTTTCAAGAAAGACGCGTATCGTTACTGATGGCGCACTCCGTCGAGTTTTTTCCGCCAAAAAATGCTGCAGGCGAAGAACGCCTGCAGGAAGCCATCCGCGCCTTGCTGCCTTTAAAGCCGGAGTATGCTTCAGTGACTTTTGGAGCAGGTGGTTCTACGCGAGAACGGACTTTCGCCACGGTGGACATGATCCGCAAGGATTATGATCTGGAAGCTGTCCCGCATCTCTCCTGCATTGGCTCTACGGAATCGGGTATCCAGGAAATTCTGGAAGATTACCGGGCTCAGGGTATTCAGCGTATTGTTGCCTTGCGTGGTGATTTACCAGAAGGCATGAGTAATCCGGGTCATTTTGAATACGCAGCCGATCTGGTGGCTTTTATCCATCGGTTCGGTGGGTTTAAAATTTATGTAGCCGGTTATCCGGAAGTGCATCCCAAGGCCGTTTCTGCTGAAGAGGATTTACAACATCTCGTGGAAAAGGTGCAGGCGGGTGCAGATGCGGTTATCACCCAGTATTTTTATAATCCCGATGCGTATTTGCAGCTTCGGGATGATTTACAGCGGCGGGGTGTTGATGTGCCGATTGTAGTGGGTGTCATGCCCATCACTAACTTTGAACAGATTTCCCGTTTTTCGGCCATGTGCGGAGCCGAGTTGCCGCAATATTTGCGGCGCCGCATGCAAGCCTATGGCGAAGATCTGCAGTCCCAATATCAGTTGGGGATTGAGTTGCTGAGTCGGCAATGTGAGACCTTGCTCTCGCAAGGCGCACCCAGCCTGCATTTTTATACGCTGAATCAGTCCGAGGCGACAACGGCTATCTGGCAGAATCTCGGGCTTTAAGTACTTTTGACGTCATTATCCAAGCCTCGAAAGCGTGGGTAATGGCGTGTTTTGTGTTGACCGGCTGGTAACCTTTGTTACACTGACTTCAAGGTGACCTTTGAATATATGGGTCAGCAAAAGAATTTTTTACTATAAGAGGTTCATACCATGTCTAAAAAGTATCCTGTTGTTGCAGTCACCGGTTCTTCGGGAGCGGGTACAACTACTGTCAAACATGCATTTCATGACATTTTTCGGCGCCTGAAGATCAACCCGGTCATCATTGAGGGAGACAGCTTTCACCGTTATAACCGGGCGGAAATGCGTGAAGCTATTGCCCAGGCAGCAGCAGAAGGTAAGACCATCAGCCACTTTGGTCCCGAAGGTAATGATTTTGAGTCTCTGGAACGTCTGTTCCGTAGTTACGGAGAGACCGGGCATGGCCAGATGCGTTACTATGTGCATGATGATGTGGAAGCGGAACTGCGGGGTAGTGCCCCGGGAACCTTTACGCCATGGCAGGATATGCCTACGGGTACGGACCTGCTTTTTTATGAGGGTCTGCACGGTGGGGTGAAAACCGAAGATGTGGATGTCGCCAATTATGTGGATCTCCTGGTTGGTGTCGTGCCGGTTGTGAATCTCGAATGGATCCAGAAAATCCATCGTGATAATGCCCAGCGTGGATATTCGGCTGAAGCCATCGTGGACACGATTTTGCGCCGCATGCCGGATTATATTCATCACATTACTCCCCAGTTTTCGCGCGCGCATATCAACTTCCAGCGCGTACCTTTGGTAGATACGTCCAATCCTTTCATTGCCCGGGATATTCCTACGCCCGATGAGAGCATGGTAGTCATTCGCTTTCGGGATCACAAAGTTGAGCATTTCCCGACCTTGTTGCAGATGATTCCCGGAAGCTTCATGTCGCGTTCCAATACCCTGGTCATTCCGGGTACGAAAATGGGCTTCGCCATGGAAGTGATTCTCGGGCCGCGTATTGAACAGATGCTGGATGAAAAAAAGGAAGCACTCTGATAGAGCGTTAGTTTCATCCTGATGACATCCGGTATCGGTAACATCGATACCGGATTTTTTATGTCCTGCACTTCATGTGGTGAAAGTCAGATCAGCAGTTTCTGTCATGACACGACTGCGGCGTTGTCATGACGTGTCATGCTGGATCGGAAGAAATATAAACAGTTTTATTTGAATGATGCGTTGATGCTTGCTCATGATAAACAAATCGTTACAAATAATTTTTGGGTTTTTTAGAGGTTTGTTGAGAGTCTGGCCCCTTTCTTGCTGTGTGTTTTTATGAGTGCTCTGACACTCAAGAACCGCTTAACGGCTAGGAGGAGGTATGAAAATTATGGGTAAGTCTGCAAAATCACCCGCTACAAAAGCAGTCATTCTGGCAGTGGCCTGCACGCTGGGTGCATTGGTCCCTGTGGCCGCCAACGCGGCGATAGGTTCGGCCTGTTTATTTGGCCAGGGCCGCATTTTGGGTACAGGAGCAGTAACGGCGATAGACGGTGCCGCTGGTGGTGGTATCAACCCCTGGGCAGTGATTTCGGGCTATGGCACCAACCAGCAAATTGGCGCGACCGCTTTTTATTCGCACGTATTGCTGAACAACTACAATATGGACGCCTATGGCGCATCGGTCGGACTCTTCAACCGTATTGAGCTTTCTTTTGCCCGCCAGAGTTTTGGGTTGGGGAACACCGGCGGAACTTTGGATGGAGAGATCAATGATTTTGCCTACGGCGGAGGTGAAACTGCTGCCCAGCGTGCTGCACCAGCCTCGGCCATTCTTGACAAAGCAGGTCTCACGTCATCAGCCACGCCCGCTTTTTTTGGCAACAGCTATGAATTGAACCAGGACATTGTTGGGATTAAGGCCAGGCTGTTTGGTAATGTGGTGTATGACCAGAACTGGTGGGAGCCGGAAGTATCTGTTGGT
>NZ_JBYCKP010000378.1:0-1633 GCF_057473445.1 Acidithiobacillus sp. TH-A36
ACTGAAACTGAACGGCACGCTGCTGTATGCGGTCGATAAGTGGTGAATCATTTGGAATGGGCGGAATATCTAAAGACCGAGTCTCCTCCACGACCACTGCTTCAGACTGCCCCCTGTTTTTTTCTGCCGGCAGATATTCTCCGGATTTTGCCTGTGTTGGTGCGGCCGTATTTTGACGGTTCCATGGTTCCGTTCCCTTTTTGGGGGGGAGGGTCTTTTCAAGTTCCGCCAGGGTGGCCTGGATCAGGCCTTCCGCTCCCAGATTGGGCAATGCATATTCCTGCGCTGCGGAATCTTTGGGGAATCGGGCGAGATCCACAGCGTAGGCGCTGAAAGCCTGCCGGATCCAGGGGTCCGGGTCATCAATGGTTTCGTATTCCACCAGTCGATAGCTGATTTTGGAAAGCACGCTGAGATCGACATGCCTGCCACGTTCGGTGTCCTTCCACAGATCAAAGAAGCGCGTGGTGGCATCTTCCTCGCTGATCTGCAGCTGTCTGGCCAGCACGCGGATGATGCTGCGGCAGACCTTGGCCATGTTGCCGTAGCGGTGAACAGTGGCTTGGCCAACATGGTAAAGGTCTGCAAGCCTTTCTATTGTGCGACCAGCCGCCGATGTTGAGGAAACAACGTTATCAAATGATAACGTTGTTTTGGCTGCATTCAAATTACCACTGGGTGCACCCTCTCTCTGTTTCTCACTGAGATAGTGGTTCCCGATCACCCAGACCTTCTCAAAGTCTGAAAGATGGCGGTGTGACCAGTTGAGACGGGCGGCCATGTCCACTACGGCGGGATCATCGGGATTTAACGGCGTGTGGATGTAGGGAATCTGTTGCAGTCCCAGGCGGTCTCCGACCATCACCCGCATGTAACCGTCAATGACATACAGCGCGCCGTCATTATGCTCAATAGCGACAACCGGATTCAGGATGCCCATTTCCCGAACACTGTCGAGCAGGGTAGTGAACTCGGGTCGCCCGTTGTCTCTGGGGGGCATCAATTGAATGACGCTTTCAATGCCGGCAAACCGCTCAACCCCGGCATAACGGATTTCCCGATTTTTGATCTGAGTCTGGGCCAATGCTTGCGTGCTCATAAAAGCTCCTCCTCAAAAATGATGGTTAAGCGCTGTATCCGTGACAGCGGAGCAAATCAGCCATGTTGGCCCCCTCCCAGGAACCCGGTCGGCTGATTACCATGCCGGCATCTTCCAGAAGCATTGCTGCGAGTTTCCTCACTGTGAGATGGCCATGACTGTTGAATGGCTCCGATCCAGCACGGGCGTTGATCTGATCGACAAGTCTGTCAAGGTTTACGGCCAGCTGGGCGTCGATTTCGATCTGAATGCGTTTTTTGAAATCTGGAGGTAAAGCCATGAGACTGTCGTTGGCGCTCATACCTTGACCTCCTTCCAGTCTTTGGTGCTGTGGCGAAGGACCGCGATCCGTGCGCCATCCGTGGCCAGGACGGCACCTTTCGGTGCAGCCATGCGTACCTTGCGCAATGCCTGCGCGGTTTTTACAGGCAGTTCTGCCTGGGCGGGAACAGAAACAAGGGGAGTTGTGGAACCATCCACGCCGTCTTTGGCGCGGAATATCAGCCGACCGTGGCCATCGTGGGTTACGCTGAG
>NZ_JBYCKP010000379.1:0-1781 GCF_057473445.1 Acidithiobacillus sp. TH-A36
CATTTATGGCCCTGGTTGGCGCTCCCGGCATCGCTGACTGCAGCACTGCAGCGCGCCTATGGTCATACCCATCGGGTCACGGCGCTTCTTATGGGGAGTGGACGCCGGAAACCGACTTATAGTGAACAGCGGCTCTTGCATTTAAAGCGGGGCGAGCGAATTTTCTGGCGGGAAGTCCTTCTCCACGCTGGAGATCCAGATCGGCCCGCCATATGGGCTATGACCACCATACCGCTTTGTGGACTGCGCCATGGTCTGCTGCCCCTGGCGCGCCACGGTTCCCGTCCCATCGGCAACACCCTGTTTCGGCATCGCCGCCTGCGCCGTTCCCCCATCACCATGGAGGCATTGCCGCGCTTCGGCCAACGCGTCTGGCGGCGACGCTCCATTTTACGCCGAGGTCATACTGAAGTATTGGTTGAAGAACATTTCCTGCCGGACTTACCCCCTTGGGCGGGTCGAGGTCGACGCTGATGAATGATTTCATCCCGTTTCGTCAGCGTTTTTCCGCCTATCTGGCGCTGATGCGCATGGACCGTCCCATCGGTACGCTGTTATTGCTCTGGCCAACTTATTGGGGACTCTGGCTGGCGGCCAAAGGGACGCCTTCCCTGCGCCTGTTTGTGATTTTTACCCTGGGTACCTGGCTGATGCGCTCGGCAGGCTGTGTCATCAATGATTATTTTGATCGGGATTTTGATAAACAGGTAGCACGCACCCGGCACCGGCCACTGGCGGCGGGACTCATCAGTCCCGCCGCAGCTTTACGTCTTTTTGTATTGCTCTGCCTGTTGGCTGCTGCTTTATTGCCCTTTTTGAATCTGCTCAGTCTGGCTTTGGCCGGTGCTGCAGTATTCATTACCATTACCTACCCACTGTTCAAACGCTTCACCCATCTTCCCCAGGCTTACCTGGGCATTGCCTTTTCCTTTGGTATTCCAATGGCTTTTGCAGCAACACGAGGAACGGTTCCGGCCATGGCCTGGTGGCTGATGCTCGCCAATGCCTGCTGGGTGGTCGCCTATGATACGGCCTATGCCATGGCGGATCGTCCGGATGATCTGAAGGCCGGTATCAAATCTACGGCCATTTTGTTTGGCCGCTGGGATCGTCATATCATCGCCGGTCTGCAACTGACCATGCTATGCATATTTGTCGGCATTGGCGTCAGCACGCAAATGCACTGGCCCTTTTGGATTGCCTTGCTCCTGGTGCTGCTTCTCGGCATTTATGAACAGAGCTTGCTGGGGGGAGACAGAGATCTGGCTTTTGGTGCTTTTCTGCACAACAACTGGATTGGGCTGGTTTTGTTTTGGGGAATAGTGGCCGGTTTAGCGCCATCAAGCGGCTTGCCCATACCGGGAGCCTGGGGCTAAAACGGAGAATTCTGTGCGTTTTTGAAAAACTTATACACAGTTTACTCATAAACCGACAAAAGCCAGAGCAGCACCGTTAAGTTGTTGTTGAAAGTCATCATCTAATTGTTTTCATTTATTGTTTATCCTTGCCACTTTTTTGGGCAAGCCGGCTAAGGTCTTGAAGCACTAGGCATATGCGAGTTTTCCTGAGGTCCATGCACAGACTTATCCACAGAACTTGTGGGCAACTTTAATGCCCGCTGCGACGGTCTGCCTGCAAGTGGCTGTTTTGGGGCATCTGCCCCGGATATTTTCCTATGCCCTGCCGGAAAACCCGGAACGCCTGCCTCCCGGCGTACGCCTGCGTGTCCCTTTTGGTCAAAAAAGCCGTATTGGTATTCTGGTGGGATATGACCACTGTCC
>NZ_JBYCKP010000380.1:0-1384 GCF_057473445.1 Acidithiobacillus sp. TH-A36
GCTGGTTGAATAAGCGATCCGCCAGTCTTCTCCCGGCAGCAATAGCCACCGGGGTCAGGGCGGGAGCGCTGGTCACGTCGCCCAACGCATAAATGCCAGGAACAGTGGTGTTTTGGAAAGCATCCACGGGAATGAATCCGTTTGCGTCTGAGCTGATGCCGGCATTTTCCAGCCCCAGTTCTGCACTGTTTGGACGTCTGCCAATCGCCCAAATGACGGCATCCAGTCCGCCCAGGCAGTCTCCATCCTGAAAGTGCAGGCATAAACCATCAGGGCGTTTTTCCAGCTCATGCACCTGACGCTGGGCCAGCAAATTGATGCCTTGGTGGAGCATGGCCTCCATCAGATGTTCACGGAGCATCGGCTCGAAATCATTCAGAAAATGCTTGCGACGCATGAGCAGTGATACATCACTGCCCAAAGCATGCAAAACGCCAGCCAGTTCCACGGCAATATAACCTGCTCCGACGATGGCGACACAGCGTGGAGCGTGTTCCAATTCAAAAAAACCATCTGAACTGATGCCGAGCTCGGCACCGGGAATATCCGGCCAGGTGGGTTGGCCACCGGTAGCGATGAGGATGTGCGGGGCACGCAGAATCTTACCGTCTACTTCCACCTGGTTTTTGTCATGAAAACGCGCATGTCCACGAATCAAGGTAACGCCATTACCATCCAGTCCCTGTGCATAGCGGCCATTGAGACGATCAATATAAGCGTCTCTTTTGGCCTTGAGCCGTTCCCAATGAAAACTGGAGGCAACCGCATCAAAACCATAGTCTTCTGCCATCCGCATTTGTTCGGCCAGGTGAGCAGCATTCCAGAAGATTTTTTTAGGCACACAACCAACATTAACGCAGGTGCCTCCCAATGGTCCTTCTGCGATCAATGCGGTTTTGGCCCCATAGCTGGCCGCCCGGTTGGCCGTGGCAATGCCGCCACTGCCGCCACCAATGACGATTAAATCATAATCCTGGTTCACGCTGGTTTCTCCTTGTTTTGCTGCGCTTATTCCGGTATCAACCCGACAGCTGGTGGGAAAGCTTTGCAGCGTCTTTGGCCCGCGCCGTTGTTGTTCTTGGCGAAATTCTGCGCCCGTCAGGAGAGCTTCTTGAGCCCGCAGGGCGAGTTCTCTCCTGACAGCAGGATGAGCCTTAGAACAACAGGCGAGGGACAACGGAGCAAAAAGCACCTATGGCAACTGCCGTTTTTATCATTCAACGCAAATAAATGTTTTTACCTAAACGCCGGAAGTCCTCGGCTTTTTCCTGCAACCCCTGGGCGCGCGCTGCCTCCAGATCTTCTGCGCCTTGATTCTGTGCGTATTCCTGCAAATCCTGGGAAATTTTCATGGAGCAGAAATGCGGTCCACACATGGAACAGA
>NZ_JBYCKP010000381.1:0-4484 GCF_057473445.1 Acidithiobacillus sp. TH-A36
TGATTCTTTTGGCTATACTGGGGGTCATCTCTGCCAAACTGGGTGGATCAAACCCTTTGAAGGGTGCCTTGAGAATCCTGTTTTGGGGCACAGTCGCACTCGCCTTTACGGCACTGATCGGTCACCTTCTCGGTCAGGCTATCGGCTAGGACTATTTTTCGGAGGTATTCAGCATGCTGGAAGAAAACTCACTACCAAGATGGCATATTTATCCAGACCAGGAACAGATCAGTACCCATCTTGCGGCGGCCATCACCCGCATGGCGGCCGAGGCCATCGCCCTGCGCGGTGCTTTTCACTTGGTGGTAGCGGGAGGCAATACGCCACGTGCCACTTATGCCCGGCTGCCGTCCATGGGCCGCGACTGGCAACGCTGGCATATTTATCATGGCGATGAGCGCTGCCTGCCACCCGAAGATCCCGAACGTAATAGTCTGATGCTTGCACAAACCTGGTTGTCCCAGGTACCCATTCCAGGCGCCCAGATTCATACCATACCCGCCGAAGCGGGAGCCAGTAAAGCGGCCCGCCGCTATGCTGCCATTCTGCCCGCACAACGTTTTGATTTGGTTCTTTTGGGTTTGGGGGAGGATGGACATACGGCCAGTTTGTTTCCCGGACATGACTGGGGACAGGAAAAAGGCAGTTCTCCCACCCTCAGTATTCTGGATGCTGCTAAAGCCCCCCCGCAGAGAGTCAGCCTCAGCACCTGGCGACTGCGCCACACGCACGCCCTGTTTTTTCTGGCCTGCGGCTCAGGAAAGCAGGACGCCATCGCTTCCTGGTTACGTGGTGAAAACATTCCTGCAGCAGTGGTGGGTCGTGGCGCTGATGTTTGGCTGGATAAGGCTGCATGGCCGGAAAGTCTGCCCAAGTAGGCTACTCTTTGTTGATGGCCTACTCTGCAGCGGTTTCGGGCTCACTGTGTCAGGGAAAGGCTCAGCGTGATTTGAAGGCTTATGCGAGTTAGTGTTTAAGTTCAGCGACTGACAACAGCGTAGCTGTTGATGGTCCGCTGGAACGATTTGTCCACCTGTTTTACCTGCAGGGTAGCCAGTAACTGTTTGGCGATAGCTTCTGCGAGTTTTACAGGAACCGCGTTCCCTATTTGTCGCATTGCCTCGCTCCAAGCTCCCGCAACTATAAAATCCTTTGGGAAGGTTTGAATTAACTTTGCTTCATATGTGGTGAAGTAACGGACAGTGCCATCTTCATAGCGAATCATATTCTCACCACCCGGAACGCCATGCCCCCCAGCTTTTATAGTTTTAGATGGTTGGTCGATTTCACTTCCGGTATGTCCGGGATAGATTTTAGCACCACCTTTGAAAATATGATCCGGGATATCATGCTTATCTTTTGGATGAGGAACACCAAGCAGAGCATCACGAACTGTCTGCCAGGGCGCACCCTCTGGTGGAAAAAATCCATATTTGCTCTTTAGCAGCTTTGAAAGTTCAATGTTTTTTCGAGATGAAATATTATGCTTTTCCCAATACTCTCCAGTTACAAACTTATCCCAGTTCAGCCTATCCTCTGTGTGAGTTGCACTTGGGAAGTTCCATTCTAAATCTAAGTCTGAACGAAGCCCAACGATGACAACACGCTCTCTTTTTTGAGGGACTCCATAGTCAGCGGCATTTAGTAACTTGTATGACACATCGTAATGGACACCGCGATATTGCATAGGGTTTAGTTTTTCCAACCTTTTCAGATGAATTTCCCAGCTTTCTTTATCGCATATCGTGCAATGCGGATACATTAAACGAAGCACTATGTAATTAAAATACTGAGAAAATGAGTCTCTTAATAACCCTTTAACATTTTCGAAAATGAATGCCTTTGGTTGCAAGTTTTCTATGCAGCGTATAGCGTAAGGAAACATATCTCTATTGTCCTGATGAGCCTTATGTTTTCCACCTAATGAAAACGGTTGGCATGGAGGACCGCCAGCAACAATGTCAATGTCTTCCAATAAATTTAGGTCAAATTCTAAAATGTCACCTTCAAAAACATAATGTTGGTAAAAATTTTTACGCAATGTTTCACATGCGTCTTTGTTGATCTCAACAAAATAAGAGTGTTCAAAACCCGCAATTTCCAGTCCTTTTGCCAAGCCTCCCGCGCCAGAAAATATTTCGAGAGTTTTCATCGTCATTGTTACTTGAACCTCTTAAGATGATTGTCAATTCGTGCAACAACATCATTTTTAGCATTTGGAATGCCATTCAACCTCTCCGCCCATACTCTGCCTGCATGAATCACATCCCAGTCTGAGCGAGCTTGTCCATATCTTCCCTTGCCCGGATCGTGATTACCAAAACCATCAACACAGGAATTCCAAAGAGGTTGGTTTAATTTGATCAAAGCAGCTTCGATTGAGCCAATCATGCCTGAACCTTCCTTCTCGAAGATGACAAATCTGCACGAGAAGTCTGCAATATTAAGTCCATCCCCAGCTATAATACTTCTGCTGTGTTCCCTTAAACGCCGGTATAACTCAGTTGATTGAGTTGTTTTAGAATCAGAAGTTCTTGACTGACGCCAACCCTCTGGAACCGCTTTACCAACATAAATAGGGAAATCATAGGATAGCCGGTTTAATTCTTTATACCGCGAATAAGTTGGATTTCCGCCAGTGTAGTAAAGTGCATAAACGCCAGTGCCAAGAAATCTTTCTGGAGGTGGCAGGTGATGTACAGGTGTACCATTGAAGAAGCGAACCGCATCCTTAACTAGTTCAACAAATGCTTCGTTGTGGTAAACGTGTTTATTTCTATTGAATGGCTCTCTAATCATTTTCTATCACTTTTGTCTTAGTGTTTTTCAAAGCAGGCTACGCCAGCCATCACCGGTGACAAAAAAGGAGCAAGGAAAAGTTTTTGGCATCCGGTTCCTGGTCTTGTTACACATTGACTGAATACTTGAGATCACGCGCTTCGTCTCCGGTCATACCCCGAAATCCCCAGCAATGAGCTGGCTGTTCCTTTATCGTCACTTCTATGTCCACAGGTGAAATGCCAAGCTCAGCCTCTATTTTTCTGAATAACTCCTTAATCAAAGCCTTTTGGGTCTCAGGGGTACGACCCTGCATCATATTGATCTCAATGACTGTATAAGCGGACGTTCTGCCACCTGGATAATAAAAATCCTCAGCATCCATTGGGATGAAACGATGAGCCCTCTTGTCCTCTGGCATGCCCAAGACTGACTGCATACACCCGTGAATGACTTCAGAAAGCTGGGCCTTGACCGGATTAAGGTGGTCCTTGATTCCATAGATGACTATCACAATGCCTCCTGCAATGTGTAACGTCCAAGCTGTGCGGCGCAAACAAAGCGTAGCGTAGTTTGCATCCGAACGAGCATCTTGTTATACGTTTTGTAGTTGTTTAAGTTGAATACCTTCTTTATTTACCCATGCTGTTAAGCCGTTGGCGCTGCCACCATGAATCGTTGCTGCAGCAGAACTCGGGCTGGTAAATTCGACATCCTTTGCAAAAACATATGCACCGTTTTTCTCGACAAGCGCCCCCTCCTCGATAAGTTTATTTCGTTGCATCAACACGCTCGGCCATTTTTGCGCTGATGCACGCTCTTCCAGAACAGCCTGAGAACCTTTGAGCACAACGATCCCATTAGGCGTCAAATATCCGTTTGCAGTTAGTCCTTTAATATTGCAGTTGAGAAGTTCCTTCTTCTGTTTACTATGCACTGTAGATGAGGACTTATCCAAGAAAGCTTCAACCCCAAGGACCGGAAGTATCTGCTGCATCTTTTCAAGAAATACCTCCATGTCTTCACGATCTGACTCTGGTAGCTTTGCACCACTGCCTTGATTGTTCATCACAATAGCTCGTTCAGTTGTACGCGCAATATGAATCAACCGTCCTTCGAGATATTTAATATGCGCCTTAGTCAGATTTTCATCCTTTGAAATAAAGAAAGTTATGTTGTTCCAGAAGTCTCTAGACAGATGTGACTTAATACGATCCTTAATGCACTCAGCCTCGCCAATGTAGATTGCACTTTTATTGGTCTCTGGATCAGTCCCGGAAAGAAAATAAACTCCAGATCCTTGTGATTCTTCACGCTCTAATACTTTCTCGAATTCACTCCTTGGCCCAGAGACTGCCTTTCCAGTCCAATTTGATAACTCGGCAGTCCGCAATCTTTTTGGATCACCATACGCGAGAAATATTTTAAGAGTTGCTGTTGGCACAAATTCTTCCTATGTATAACGTGATCGCGAAAAATAGCGATCAATACAGATCAGCTTCAAATGCCCGACGTTCATTCCGCAGCCGTCTTCTGCGACTGCTTAACCATAGAAAGCGCCGTACCCACCAAAGCGCCAATATTGCCGAGATCGGAAGGAATCACCAGGCTGGTACTGCTCTTGGCCAAATATCCCCACTTTTCGATGTAGTCCTTGGCGAGCTGCATTTGCAGGGCTTCGTAGCCTCCGGGTTCACGGGCTGCCG
>NZ_JBYCKP010000382.1:0-3160 GCF_057473445.1 Acidithiobacillus sp. TH-A36
GCAGTCTAAAGAGTGATTATTTATCTGTCGATTATTTGCCACTTGGCGAATTCCCCAATTCCATTTATCTTCACTAAAAAACCTGATGAGCGTAAATTCCATGACCTTGATGAAAAAGCCCCTGCTATACCTTTTGTTGCCTTTGGCTTTTTTTCTGAATTCATTGCCAGCTTCAGCGGCAGCTTCGCTGTGGCAACAGGCCCAGCATTGGGGCAAGGAACAGTGGTCCATGGCGACAGCAACCATGCCCCATTCGCCAGTCACTGTTCCGGCGCTGGGGAGCATTGAAGTGGCTTTTTCTCCGCCAGGAGGGGCAACAGCCGCCATCGTGCGCGCCGTGGACGGCGCACACCAGCGGGTCTGGGTGCAGGCCTACAGTTTTACCAGCGCACCTATTGCCAAGGCGGTTTTGCAGGCGGCACGGCGGGGGCTGGATGTTCAGGTGGTGCTGGACAAAAGTCAGCGCACCCAGAAATATTCCGTGGCAGACTTTTTTGCCAATCAGGGCGTGCCCGTATTTATTGACGATCAGCATGCCATTGCCCACAACAAGGTGATGGTCATTGATGCAGACACTCTCATCACCGGCAGTTTCAACTTCAGCAAAGCGGCGGAACAGGCGAATGCCGAGAATCTGCTGATTTTTCGGGGAAATCCCGCACTGCAAAAGCTTTACGCCGAGAATTTCCGCTTTCATCTCAGCCACTCCACCCGCTACCAGCCGCGCCATGGTCTGGACTGACGGCAGGTGTCACGACCAATTCAGACCAAACCCTCCAGCAATTGCACATCCACCATACTTCCGGCTGGCGCACCCTCGGCGTCGGCAGCCAGAATAATCAGGCAGTCCGCATGCGCGAGTCCACTCATGATATGCGAAGCCTGTTGACCGACCCCCGCCACCTGGAGACCGTTTTCTCCAGAAATCAGCACGCCGCGTTGAAAGTCGGTGCGCCCCGGTTTTTTCTTGAGTGCCTGGGCCAGAGGCAGTTTAAGAACGGTGGGTGTCCAGGGGGCACTTTTACCCATCCGCTTGAGGATGCAGGGACGCACAAACTGGTAGAAAGTCACCATAGCGGAAACCGGGTTACCGGGTAGGCCAAAAAAGGTAGTTTCTCCCAGTTGGCCAAAGGCCAGCGGGCGACCGGGCTTCATGTTCATTTTCCAGAAATTGATGCTACCAATGCGTCCCAGCAGTTCGGCAATGTAATCCGCATCGCCTACCGACACGCCGCCGGTACTGATTACTAAATCAGCCATGCCTGCGGCTTGTTGCAGAGTTTTTTCCAGATCCTCCGGGTTATCCAGGATCCGTCCAAGGTCGAGAACTTCACAGCCGAGACGTTGGAGCATCCCTTGCAGGGCATACCGGTTACTGTCGTAAATCTGCCCTGCCTCCAGCGTGCTACCCAGTGGACGCAGTTCATCACCCGTTGAAAAAAAGGCTACACGCAGACGTCGAAAAACCTTGACCTCGGCAATGCCCAGACTGGCGAGCAGGGCCAGTTGGGCGGGTCGGAGCAGTGTGCCGGCAGGGAGGGCCTCGACGCCGGGCTGCAGATCTTCGCCGGCCTGACGAATATTGGCGCCAGGTGCCGGACACTGCCGGGGAAGAATTTTTTCCTCCTGAATGTCCGCGAGTTCCTGAATCAGGACGCTGTCCGCACCTTCTGGCAAGACGGCGCCGGTCATGATGCGCACGCACTCACCAGGCCCGACTACATCCGTGAAGGGATGTCCGGCAAAACAATGCCCGATGAGCTGTCTGGGTTTTTCGCCGTCACTGCTGCGCAGGGCGTAACCATCCATCGCCGAGTTCGGCCAGGCGGGGACCGGCTGCCGGGCGCGTAGGTCTTCAGCGAGAACCCGTCCCAGTGTAGCGCTGAGGTGCAGAACTTCGGTATCGGTCAGGGCCGGGCTGCTGGCAAGAATGGCAGCGCGTGCTTCCTCAACACTTTTCGCCATGGGATCATGTTCGTTGTCGCTACAGCAGTGAGCCATTCAGGGTTCCTCGTGTATCCAGTCGTGAATAAATTGCGCAATGCTTTCAGGGGTATTGATGTCCAGTACTGCACAGTGGGTGGTTAAGGTCGCATCGCTGGCTACGGCAATAATCCGGGGATCTTCTGCGGCCAGCAAAGGTTTTTGCAGCGCCGGGCGGTGTACCTCTATTTTCGGAATGGGTAAAGCTTTGTTCCCTTCAATCAACAGCAAATCTGCAGGCGCAGGCAAGTTGTCAACAATGCTTTCCAGAGTGACCTTTTCCGGTGCCAGACAGGTTGTGAACCAGCGTTTGGGGCCTTGGAGCATGACTGTTTCGGCACCGGCCTCACGCAGGCGATAACTGTCTTTTCCGGGAGTATCCCAGTCCACGTCATGATGCGTGGATTTGACCATGGCGATGCGTAAATCCGCTGCGCGAAGCAGGGGGATCAAGGCACAGAGCAGGGTAGTTTTCCCGCTGCCGCTATATCCTATCACGCCCAACGCTTTCATGACAGATCCTCGGGCGAGTTACAATTGCGCAGAACCGCTTCATCCAGATGCAGGGTGGCGTAATCCAGGTCACGAAACCAGTCCTGAACCCGCCGTCCGCCTCGATCCAGATAAGCTTGCAGGTGGGGTAAAAGACGGCGATGACATAAGACGAGTACCGCATGCCAGCGCTGGTCGCTGCGTACCACGACCAGATCCTTGTCCATTTTTGCCTGCCACATCTGCCGCAACAGATCGTGGGGAAGGAGTGGGCTGTCCACGGGAATACTGGCCACCCAATCCTGCCCGGCAGCGGCCAGTCCGGCACTCAGGCCCATGAGTGGACCTTCAAAAGTGGCGCAGGGGTCAGAAATGACGGGGTAGCCCAAGGCCCGATAATCTGCGAGCTGGCGGTTGGCACTGATCAGAATTTCTGCACTGTCTGTCTGCACGATCTGGATGGCATGACTAATCAGCGGGGCCTTTTGCCAAAGGACCCAGCCTTTATCGACACCGCCCATACGCCGTCCTGCGCCTCCGGCAAGAATCAATCCGGTGACCGGAAGCGGTAGGGAAGCCGGTGGGGAAACAGATTGCTGGATGTGCATGATATTTGGCTGCTGCCCTGTCATAAAAGCCTATGCTATCCTTCCACAATTCTCAGACAAGTAAAACCCGGAGCAGG
>NZ_JBYCKP010000383.1:0-5902 GCF_057473445.1 Acidithiobacillus sp. TH-A36
AAAGTTACCGACTTTATTTGTTTTTGAAAATTTTGATGTGCCAATTTTAATGGCTTAGCCCGGATAAAAGTTACCAACTTTATTTGCATCCTACACCAGGTGACCTCAAGGGTTCTCCAGAAAAGGAGAAACAGATCGAAATCATCGGCAATACGGCGAACCGGGTCCATGTAGAAGACCATAATCAGGGAACAGTAGAGGGCGCGGAGAGCAACCAGGAGACCTAGTGACGTAAGGGGCACTGTGTTGGCCGTTTTGGCGCTGCTGATGTAGGGCGCGGTTGTCGACTAGGTGTGATGTCTTTCGGTCCGGCCCTCTACTACCGCCTTACCCACTCGATCCGACGAAGAACCGCACAGCTTCTCAGAGCAAAGCAAAACGGTTTTTTCTGGTAATAACCAGAATATATCCGCATTCACATAAGGAGCATCGAAAATGACGCAACAATGGACCAGTAGTTCTACCTGGAACACCATCCAGAACAGCATAGATCAGGCTACCAAAATGCTGAACCGCGCGGATGATTTAATCCGCAAGGAATTTGAAAACATACAGGCTTCCGGACAGTACAGGCTCCCGATCAATCCCGAGATGGTGCAATCCTGTGAGAAGGACTGGGTTATCGGTATGGTGAATCTCTATCATGACGGGCAACTGAACATGGCCGCACTAAAGAAGATTCTGAAAGAAAAAGACAGCGATGTACGGCCTCTCATGGGAGAGGGCGACGCCAAAACACTGACGGCACTCATCGAGCATGTGGACAGCCAGGTGATGAATACCATGATGGATGCAGTCACTAAGCAGATGGCCAGCGCGAAGCTGCATTTACAGCTTGCCCAGGATGCCCGCAATTTTCTCAGTGACTACCGGCAGCGCGTCTATGATGCCTACACGATGGGTTTAGGCAAGGATTACAAAGACCAGTGGATCGGCAAGTACGGACACAAATCAGAGGATGGAAACAAACCAGCGTGGCAATTCCCGGATCAGCCCGTCCGCAAGAACAAAAGCAGTAAGCCGTGAAAAGGGTATATTCTTGTAAGAGACTACAGGTAGTGCTATAACTGAGTTATAGACACAAAGGAGTGTGGTTATGTCGATGGATTCCCAGACCGATGATCTCAAGGAAGTTGCTCAACATCTGGATCGTGCTGTAGAGGGTATGAACAATCTGCGGGGATTACCGCTTTGGGCGCAGGCCGCACACAGCATGCTGACCTACAATCCTGAATCGGTCCTCTATCAAGTGAATCAATGGCAAGACCGGCTCCGCGAGGATGAGGACAAGGTGGGAGGCATATGCGCCATGGTTATAGCGGCGCACAGAATCTATCGCTTTGGTGCAGGACCGGCGATCGATGCTGAGGCCTTGGCCAAGGTGCAGAGTAGGGTGGACGAGCTGGAACATCCGGAAGACCTGGCCGATGGTCTGGCAGAAGACCCATTGGAACCCCAGTATTTCGCGCACGCAGGACACCAGCGTGGGGAATGGCCAATCATCCTGCTTCCCGTGTCTTTCTATGCAGAGTGAGGTGAATGATGCAGTTGATTGACGATCAGAAAATGCAGGAGCTTTTTGAGGCATTCGATAAAGCTGTGCATTGGCGCGATCTTGCCGTCTATGACCTGAACAAACAGGGGCAGATGTATATCGGACTCGTCAAAACCCCGAATGCCGGCGCTGGTGAGGGATTTCTGCGTAATCTCGTCGCTCGGGTCAAAGAATTCGTTTCCTCCAAGAAGGTGGTCGAGTCCCCGGAAAATGGTCGGGCTGTCGCCATTTTTTCTGACAATCTTGAAAAACTCCGGGGAGAGTTGGAGAGCGCGGCCACAGCCCTGCAGTATCTCGGCTACCGTCATCCCGATAGCCTGGCTGGATTCCCAGATACGCCTATTACCCGAACGGTCGAAGCGGGCATAGATAAAATCGTCCATGCTTCGCAGTCTCAAAGCACGTCAGAGTTCACCATCGGTATAACGCCCAGCGCGTGGATGAATGAGGCCACCCGTGCATTGTCCATGGCCAAGGTGATGGGGATACCGACCTTTTATGCCGTGAATATCCTGCTGTCGAACTGCGAACGGAATGACAAGTTGTATAAGCCGGTACTGTTGGATCTGTCTGCGTCCCGAAACACCGCATTGATTTTTTTGCGAACTCTCATGAAGAAAATCCCTGCTGACGCGCCCAAGCAACATGCGGAAGTTGCGCATAGCTGGAGGTATGCCTACGACCGGGTTCAGGAGATCCTGCAGCAAAAGGAACCCCTCACCAAAGAGGAAGGCGAGGAGTTATTTACGGCCTGTTCTTCCATTTCCATCGTCGCGGATGGCTACCAACCCGTTGGACCGGCAGCGCACATGGCCTTTCTGGTAAGTGCCTATATTGCCCGCTTTCAGGAGATCCTGGACGAGTATGGAGACTATTTAGACAAACCAGCGTGGTACATCACCAGAAACCGCCAAAGAGAAGGTCGTGAGCATTCCCTTGTACAGTCGCAAGCGGACAAAAGTGGCGAAGCGCCCAGACCCAACAGCCCATCTCCGCGTCGGAGACGTTAGGTTGCTCTCGGTTTTGGCGATGTTCTGGCTGATTATTCCGGTTGCCTTGGTGGTCCTGATAGTTTGGGTGGCTTATCTGGAATTGCGGGAGGTTCTGCGTTTTGCATTAAAGTTGCTTTCATTTGATAGGAAGGGAATAAACCGATGACATTCTCAGATCTTCATACAAAAATTGGCAATTCAATATCTATTTCTAGTTATGATGTAAAGATTATAATGGCTATGGTTTTTTCTGTAGTCATGCTTTCAATGGCATATCTTTCTTATGGCTCTCTTGTAAATAAAAAGAAGGCTATGCAATCTGGTGTAAATGAAGGCGGTGGAATTTCTGGGCAAATTGTTTTGATTGCTTTTTTTGTTCTTATGTTTTTCGTAAATATTTGGGCATTCTTTTTCCATCCAGGGTTGATTCCAGGATGATAAAAGTAAATAAGGAGATATGAGTTGGGCAAAATCGAAATAACGCCACAGATTAACGGAAATCAAATCGTCTATAAGTACGGCGTGCGCATCAGTCCGGATTCTGTACCAGATATTGAGGGTCAAATCAGGGGAGCCCGGGCAATGTATAACAACATTATCGCCGTTATGCGCGGCATATACGATGAAATGCAGACGTTTGTCATGGATCATGCCGGGCCGGAAGGACAGGCGTTACATGAAAAGATCGCTGCAGCAAACACGGCATTTGCTGCAGCGAAAGCCGATAACGACGAAGCCCGCATGAAAAAAATTGCCTTGGAGCGTAGGGAATACTGGAATCAACTCTCGGCGATTCTTAAAGAAGTGCGGAAAGAACACAAAGATACCCTGAAAGAACGGTTCTATCGTCGAATCGGGAACAACGCATCCACGGAAACCTACGCCTGCCGTGCAGAAGCCGTTCGGGATGGTCTAGGCCCCTTTACAGCAACCCGTATCCTCGATAGCGCGCTCAAGGCATGGGAAATGTCCATGGCGAAAGGAAAAGCACCGAAATTTGCGAGAGGTGAGGAAAAGGATCAGGACACATTAACCCTGCAATTCACGCAAGCGGGTGGAGCACCGGTCGAAGATATTTTTACGGGCAAACGCAAGGATATTGAAATTGCGTACCCCCAAAAAGGGTTTGGCGCACGATCTTACAGTGCATTCCGCTTTCGCCTGGGAGCCGCTTCAGAAGGCGTTTATGCGGAGGGCACTGTGCAGTTGCATCGCGCTATTCCACAAGACACGCATATTGCCATGGCGCACCTGGTACGCAAGAAAATCGGGGGGAAATATCAATATGAATTGCAACTACTGGCGACGTTGGCCAAGCCGCTTGATTTGACGCCTGAGTATCGTCGTAAACCTCTGGTTGCCGTGCATTTTGGCTGGTCCTGGGATGAGGAAGGGCGGCGGCTGGCAGGGATTGCAGACACCGATGATCCATTGGATGCACAGATGCTGACGCTGCCGGTATCCATCGAGAACGATATTAACGAATCATCCAACATCCAGAGCAAGCGGGACACCTATCGGGATGAAACCTTTATGCGGTTAAAGGAGGAAATGGAACTGCCTACAGAGGGGGATACGCCTTTGGTGGAGCATTGGAACAGAATCCGAAAACTGCCTGCACAGTACCTATCTGCGAATCGCCTGCACTATCTGATTGCCTTGATGCGGGATGCCGAAATAGCCATCCCCGGCTGGCTGGAGACCTGGCGGAAAGCCGACAAACGCATGTGGACGCAGGCCGTGTCTCTGGCGCGATCCGCTCGTAATCGCCGCAAGACTTATTATGAAAAGGTGGCGATTGATTTAGCCTCACGGTATGAAACAATTCTGTTGGATATGCCGGATATGAAAGAGGCGGCAAAGAAAATCGACGAAAGAACAGGAGAAAAAACGGACCTATCAAAAAAAGCCAGAAGTGGGCGGGTCATGGCTGCGCTGCATGTACTGGAATCTGCAATCAAGTGGGCTGCATGTAAACATGGAACGGCAGTTCTCAAGGTAAAAGGCGAAAAAACGGCCAGTGTTTGTGGGTTTTGTGGCGGAGAACAACTTGAGGAAAGGCAGAACGACAGTCATACCTTATATTGTCTGGACTGTGGCAGCACGATGGATCGTAAGTTGAACGCTGCCGCTACCGCCTGGAAACTCGCGCATAATGAGCTGGAACCACTGGTGACCAGTTATTGGGAGGAAACCCGCGCCTTGATCCAGAATAAAGGAGAAAAAAAGCGGCTGAAAAGTGAGAAAATGGCGGAAGCACGGCGACAAAAGCGATTGGCTGATGCCTGATCTGCGCGAACGTCTATCGACGGGGGAAACATGGCGTGTTCGCGCTTTAATAAACACAAGGCACAGCGCGAATAGCACCCAATTCTCACGGTAAAACCAGTAATGAAAATTGACGGTTCGCGGAACAGTGGGTATTATCCTTTTGGATATGCGGTGTTAATGCACTGCGGTTATTGTAGCCATTGCAGGGGCTTTGTACTTGCAACGTGGTGCGCCAGGATCAGCGTCCCGCTTGTGCCTCGTTATTGTAGCCATTGCAGGGGCATTGTACTTGCAACGTAGGGAGGATCTCCGACAAGAGGCCTGGTTGGTGTTATTGTAGCCATTGCGGGGGCATCATACTTGCAACGAGGTGCGCAAAAACCTTTCCCCACGACTCGAGTTATTATAGACATTGCGGGGGCTTCGTACTTGCAACCGACAGTTAAGATATTTCTGCACTCGTGTTACTCGTTTTGTAGCTATCCAAGCTCAGGAAAGGTACTACAAGGCACAACGCGAATAGCGCCCAATTCTCACGGTAAAACCAGTGATGAAAATTGACGGTTCGTGGAATAGTGGATATTATCCTTTTGGGTATGCGGTGTTAATGCACTGCGGTTATTGTGGCCATTGCAGGGGCTTTGTACTTGCAACTGTTAAGTGGTTTGTCTGTTCTTGTTCGCGGGTAATAAAGTTCTTAACCAGGTTGAACGTTATTGTAGCCATTGCAGGGGCCTCGTACTTGCAACAGGTGTGCAAGTGTATTTAGCTGGACACTCAACGATTGTTGTAGCCATCGCAGGGGCTTGGTACTTGCGGCAGCAATCATCTGGTAAATACGTTCCTCATGTGGCATTCAAATAAAGATGGTAACAACGAAATAGAGTTGGTAACTTTTATGGGGTATCTAAATTCCATGATGGATCTGCCAATCAAGGGCCAGCGTACCACTCATGTTAAAATTAAGATTCGTGATTGGCGATTAGAGGGGTCTGAAGTCCAATGGAACGGAAACGTACGCCAAGTACTATACGATTAAGCCGTGTAAAAATAATATGTAAAAAATCAAATTGATGATCATGCT
>NZ_JBYCKP010000384.1:0-6160 GCF_057473445.1 Acidithiobacillus sp. TH-A36
GACTGGCTCGACGCGCAAGCGCTGGAAACGCTCTACCTGTCCGCGATCACGGTAGCCGAGCTGCGTGCGGGTGTCGCGCTGATGCCGGTCGGAAAGCGCCGGATCAGCCTGCATGAGAACCTGGAAAAACGCCTGCTGCCGATGTTCGCCAATCGGGTGATGTCGTTCGATATGGCTTGCACGAAAGCCTATGCCGAGCTGCTGGCCAAGTCCCGCGCTGCCGGTTTGGCGGTCGAAACGGCCGATGCCTTCATTGCCGCCGTCGCCCTTGCCAACGGCTTTGCCGTCGCCACCCGTGACACCACCCCTTTTGAGGCTGCCGGGCTGAACGTCATCAATCCATGGGAGGCGGTACAATAAATCAGACATCAGTGACTTCCTTACCGAATATCCGGCAACGTGTTGACCATTTGGCGCAATATCTCTAGGTGACGCTTTCGCCGTAGCCCTCACTGCACAATCCGCCAAAGCAGGTCCTGCCATTGGGGCAGGATTTTTTCGGGGAGGTAGCGGGCACTTTGGGTGGCACCGGCGGTGCGCAAAGACTCCTGTATTTCGGCGGCATCCGGGTGATAAATCATCTGCCGCAGCACCTGCACCAGGCTGCCGGTATCGTAGGGGTCAAAATAGCGGGCAGCATCGCCATACACTTCACGATGCACCGGAATATCCGAAGCCGCTACCACACCTCCGCAGCGCATGGCTTCCACCCCGGAAAAATCAAAACCTTCGCCCACGCTGGGGCACACCGTCACCACGGCCTGCCGGAATAACAGGCGCAGGGCTTCGGCAGGCACACTATGGAGTAAAAATAAACTGCCCTGCTCTATCCATGGCAAAAACCCCTCCAGAGCGGTCTGATAATCCCAGCCGATGTGCCCGACAATAATCAGCTTCAGGTCCGGGTCCATCGTGCTGCGCAAAGCTTCCCAGGCTTCCAGCAGGCGACTGTGATTTTTGCGTGGCTCCACGGTAGAAACCATCAACACAAAACGGCTGTCTGGACCCAATGCCTGGGCATAAAAACGGGTTTTTTCTTCTTCGTTGCCAAACACCCTGGATAATTTATAGACCTTGTATTTTTCTTGTTTGCCTTTGATTTTCCCCTCAAACTCACCATGCAAATGGCGGCGGACAATACCGGGAATACGCTCTGGCTCGGGTTCTGCCGGAAAATAATGGCTGGGCAGCATGTTATGAATCGTGTGGGCCAAAGGCTCGGCTTCCGGAAACAGATTCAGCAAATCCCGGCGGGTTGCGTCCGATACACAGGCAAAATGCGCACCCGCCCGCACATTGGCAGCCATCGCCTGAAAATGGCTGGCCTGATGAAAAGCCCGGTCGGAAATCGTGTGGGGCATCAACACCGGAATGGCATCATGATAATGCACCAGCAGCGCCGTGCCCTTACTCACCCGCGCCGGGAAAGGCGTCTGGGCAATCAGCACATCCACCCCTTGGGTATTCAGGCGCGGATAGCGGGACGCCAAAGAAAGCTGGGCACGTTCAATGCCCACCAAATGCATGCTGCGCCAAGGGTAGGCACAAACCCGATAATCCCCGCGCAGCACCGCCTCCCGATCCGCCGCAGGCAAACTACGCCCATATAATTCCTGCCAAACGTAGTCCCGAAAATAGCGGGTCTCAAAATGCCCCAGTGGAATAGCCCCCATCCCCATCCAGGCTTTTCCGCGCAGGCGCCAGCTTTGGATAAGATTTTCCAGCCACTCGGCGACATCCCCTTTCCAGTCCACGGCAGTGCGGCCTTTCAGGGCCACCACCACCCGCGCAAAACGATGCACCCGCTCGGCCTCACTGAGGGACTTATGCCCATAAACACCACCGCGCACGCTGCGTTTGGACATCTGCAGCAAGCCCGACAATTCCACACCGGGCAAACGGGCCAACACCCCGTAAAGCAGGCGAGTTTCCTGGGGAATCCCGTAAAAGCCATCCAGGGCAGGGCGCATTTCCATGAGAATGCGGAGGTTATTTGGTTTGTGCTCCATAAAATTCAACTTCCTGTTTATGATAATAAAGTTGACCTTTTCATTGCCGAATCCAGTTTGGCCATTCAGGCGCAGCGCTTCCACGCCACAGATTTTGTTCCGCGTCCCAGACCAGACCCTGCTCAGGCCAGAAATTCCGGCAGGCATCATTGCGGCCAGTGGCGGTAAAATGGGCGAGAAATTCATCATGCCCACCGGCCTGTATCTGGCGCACAGCTTCGGCCAGGAGGGCGGTTTCAATGCCCAGGCCAAATACCCGACAGGACAGCACCATCTGCATGATGGCGTTGTCCTGCAACAAAGCCAGGGCAATCAGCCCATGGGGTGCAAAACGGTCTTGCGCCGAAACGGCGAGCAAAACACCCCCCGCCGCCTGCCAGTTTTGCAGTTCAGTATCGCTCCAGCGCTGGCCAGTGGTATTGAACTGATTGGTTTTGTTGAGTAGCTCCAGCGCACGTGCATAGCGGGGATGCCTGCCATCGGTCACGGTCTCCACCTGCAGAGTGAGCTGCAAGGACTCCAGCCAGGCCGCCTTATCCATGTTCTCAGCCGCTGCATCCCGCTGTTTTTTGGCCTGAACCAGTTCGGTGCGCCGGGCAGACTCTGCCGACACATGGGCGACCTGCGTTTCCACCGAATAGAGCAGCAGATGACGCCATTGCTCCGGGTCACCGCTGAGGGTCCGCATCTGTGGGTAAGCATGGGTAACTTCCGCAATTTCCAGAGGGTTATCATCTATAAACAGCACATGCTCAGGTAACAGGTTGGTTTCTGCCAAAATCTGCGCAATGGCCTGCGACTTGGGCTGCCAACTGATGTGTATCGCGCAGAAGTCCTCCAGACGCAAGCGGCTCCCCCAGACTTTGGCAAAATTTTCGCGAGTGCTGATGTCCTCATTTTTGCTGCAAATAGCCAGCAAAATTCCCCGTGCCTTACAGGCCAGCAGGGCCTCGGCATAACCCAGGGGCCAACCTTCGGTGACCTCCAGCGGGATGATCTCATCCAGCTCCGCCAACACGCCTTTCCAGAGGGTATTATCCAGATCGGTAATAATCAGTTTGACCTGCTGATCACCCCGCAAAATCTGCAATGCGGCCTGTACTTTTTCCAGAATCCCCAGATGAATCAGATCTCCCTGCCGACTACCCCGCATGCCTCCATGGGTAAAATGGGAAACATACCCATCATAGGCCGTGCTGTCTCCGTAATGCAGGCGCAAATCATTCAGCTCCAGATAAAAAACACGGTGCTGCACCGCCAGGGCCTCTTCCAATGCGTCATTCAGGTGGCGAATCAATGCATATAAGCTATTCTGACGATTACGCCCCAGCAGACCGTTGATCCGGGGCATGGGCTCCAGAAAACCCAGGAAAAACACAGGAAGCCCCTCGGGTAAGGCCGCCAGTATGCGCTGCACCTGGTTTTGCAGTTGCTGACCAGCCCGTTCCCGCAAATCGGACCAATCCACATCAGCGCGCAGATGAAATAAATCCCCATCGCCGTTTTCCGCCACCATACTCAGCAAAGAACGCAGGGTCAGTTGCACCAGCACCCCGTCAAAATCCTCCGCAGAAAGCAGGGGCACATGATCATGAGGTCCAGAATCCATCAGATAGTGTTTAACGGGCCAACTCGCTGCGAGCGCGGTTTGCAGCAGGCCTTCCACCTGACAAGTACCCAGTAAAGCTATACGGGGTGGTTTGCGGTTTTGAATAGCTCTTAAGTAAGGCGTTGGAGAATGTTGTTCTCTTTCTTTCCAATCCAGTAGTGCAGAAAAATTTTTCTGGCGTTGATTGTAAGCCTGTCCTTCTACAGAATTTTGAAGCGCCTGTATAACTCGCTGACGTCCCCGAGATGATTGTACACGCTGCAAATAGAAGCTTTTTCCTGTAGGGTCTATGTTTCGCCCCAGATACTTCAAATAAACCGCGTCCAAAAAAGCGTCATTATCCAGTTTCTGTAAACTCGCGGCATCCGCAAGGGAACTCTTACGCTGTAGCCAATGCAGCCGCCACGATATTTTTACCTTGCTCGCCAACGTACTCAGCGCCCCCGCCGCACATACATTTCCACACCCCAATGACCACCATGATCTTCCAGACGGGTATGGATTTCCTGAATCCCGGCTTCCTGAAAAGACTGGACCAGACGGTTCAGGTTGTAGGCATTCATCTGCATGTGCGGTTCTTGCATTGGTTTCCCACGCAGGGCATTGACCAGTAAACGGCCACCCGGTACATGGTGACTCAAAAAAGTGGAGCACGGATGTCGAGGAATGACTTGTGCGTATTTGAAATGGAAAACCGCCATTCCGCCCGGTGCTAGATGGGTCAATAACTGCTGCAAGAGGCGTTGTCCGCGTGCTTCAGGAATATGCTGAAACACAATAAAAGAAAGCATAAAGTCAAACTGTGCGCCGGCAATTCCCGAAAGCTGCTCATCGGCCAATAGCCATTGCACATTATGCAGGTTGGCCAGTTGGGCAAGGCGCCGGGCCTCGCTGAGCATCGCCGGGGCCACATCCAGTCCCGTTACCTGCCCAAAGCGCCGCGCCAAAGGCAAGGACAGCCGCCCGACCCCGCAGCCAAAATCCAGCGCACTACCCGTCTGCCCGTTGGCACCAAAAAAGCGCGTGCATTGATCCAACACCATATTGACGTAACGCTGACCGGAATCCAAAAATTGCGCGAGTTGCGCATCGGAAAGCGCTGGCTCCGCATAAGCCGATTCACTCAACACCCCAAAGTAAGGCCGCTCGCGCGCAATATGCTGCCAATCGGCATTACTGTCCGGAAGCATGGCTCACATATTCGTATAGTAATGCACGGCTTCATTGATATCCTCAATGACCCGCAAACGCCCGTTTTCGAGAATAGCCGCATGATCACAATTACCCAGAATCAGATCAGAATGATGAGATACCAACACCATCGCCTTGGTGGCTCGCCGTTTCAGTTCATCCTCACAGCGGCGGTTGAAACGCGCATCGCCCACCGAAATGACTTCATCTACCAGATAACAGTCAAAATCCACCGCCATACTGATGGCGAAACTCAGCCGCGAATTCATACCCGAAGAATAGCTTTTCACCGGCTCATCCAGATAAATGCCGAGTTCGGCAAAGTCTTCCACCTGCGCCACAGTTTCCTTCACATCGACCCCATAAACCCGGGCAATAAGACGAGCATTATCACGGCCCGTTAAACTTCCCTGAAAAGCACCCCCAAAAGCCAGAGGCCAGGAAACCGTCATACCGCGATGCACGGTTCCCGCATCGGCCCGCAAAGAACCGCTGATAATCTGAATGAGGGTGGATTTGCCCGCCCCGTTCGGCCCCATAATACCCCAGCGTTCACCGGGGTGAATCTCCAGGGAAATGTCATCCAGAATCAGACGCATATCCCGACCATGGTGGATGGGAAAGGATTTGCTGATACCATCAAGAATCAAGCTGTTTTCATTCACGGATAATTACTCATCATCATCCCCCATGAGCTGACCAGAACTCCGCTGGCGTTATAATACGATACTGATCTCCCAGAGCCAGCAGATCCTTGTCGCCGGTGATCAAATAGTCTGCTGTGCTGACCAAAAATGTCTGTAGCACCGGTTGATCCTTCTCGTCTCGCAATTGAGGATCGCGAGATTCCAAGGGTTCAACGATATCGGCCATAAACATGAGGCAATCGGCCAAATCTCGAATTTCCTGACTGCTCATCCTCAACCGTGTCAAACGGGGCAAAACGCGTACCATTTCGTCCAGAATGTAGTGAGAAAGCACGGCATCCAGCCCACCCTGACGCCAGGTCAAGACGATACTCCCCGGTACGCTGGCAGGACAAGCTATACCCGACACCAGTACATTGGTATCCAGGACCACACGAAGCCTGGACATTAGCGCTTGACGCGTTCGGCACTCACCGCAGCTTCAATTTCGGCCATGCCCTGCTCAACGGGCACCTCAGAATAGCAAGAAGCTATCCGGCTACTCAGCGTCTCAAAACGCTCGCGCATGCGTCGGATGCGAGCAAACAGCTCCGCATCCACCAAGGCTGCAACGGGCTTGCCATCTTTGTTGATAACGATGCTGTCGTTACGGTATTGAACCTGGTTAAGCATTTCACCAAGATTCTGCCTGAAATGCACAGCGC
>NZ_JBYCKP010000385.1:0-2221 GCF_057473445.1 Acidithiobacillus sp. TH-A36
TGATGGCACCATGTATTTTCTCCTCAGTCATG
Source organism: Acidithiobacillus sp. TH-A36 (assembly GCF_057473445.1). NCBI lineage: Bacteria > Pseudomonadati > Pseudomonadota > Acidithiobacillia > Acidithiobacillales > Acidithiobacillaceae > Acidithiobacillus > Acidithiobacillus sp. TH-A36. The sequence continues at coordinate 33 of NZ_JBYCKP010000385.1, forward strand.
TCCTGGAAGATTATTCTGCACCTCTGAAAATTTCAGGATATAACGCCGCTCAGTTACCGGTTACAGCACAAGGGAGGCCCGTAGGCGCCAGGATGAAACTTTATTGTCCACCATCACCGGGTCGGCAAAGGCAGTGGGGCTACTCAGGATGATACTTCGTGAAGCGTGGAAATTGTTAAAAACGTAGAATCAATGGGATACGGCTGATCCTGGATGATACTTTTTTGTCCGTTGACACTACAGGGCTAAATGCAAATGGTGTAAGCCTGTATGCTTTGTTTCTGGCGTGGTTTCGGAGACCGTGCGTTTCTCGTTGTTTTACCCTTCTGAGTGCGGTTTAATCAGTGGAAGTCGCCGCTGCATTCCAATCTTTATCACACTGCATCTGTAACTCGGTAATATCCCGCCCATTCAGCAGTAACCCGACTTCACGGTTCCGCTCAAGACTGGTCTGGGTCAGGTTCTCGCTACCCACATAACCTATTGAATTTCCCAAAACTAATTTGCTATGGATGTAGGTAGGACGCACGGGCATTAAGCGTACTTGCACGCCATGCGCCCCAAGAAATTGTGCATCTTTGCGATCTTGCGCATTGATGTTGGCTGGCATGATCATCCGCGCTAATCGGCCTTTAGCGGCAATCGCATCGAGAGTCGGCGCGTAGGGTCCAATTTCCTCATCTTCAATATCAACCGGCCCCGGCTGGTCGATGACCTGCACAATCTGTTTTACGGATGTTCCCGGTGAGAGCACCAAAACCTGATGCGTCCATGCCGGCGCCCGGTGATTATTCCAGTCCGCGTTAAAAACCGCATTGACGGCCTTGACCACCGTGGGATTCCTGGTGACGTAGAGGTAATTGCGGGCATCATGAAAATCTAACCAGGCAAAATTCGGATTGCCGATCTCGGCCTCGTGGTCTGATGCCAGATATTTGGCATGGTAAAAAGACCACTGACTGCCGTGGCTGGTAAAGCGGTAAGGCGCCAGATGCAGTTGCGCACCGGTCGCTTCGATCTCCCGTTCTTCCTTTTTCACCTGCCAGGATTTCATGCCATAGGGCTTGCCCTCAATGATGACCCGCACATCCACACCCCGCGCTTTGGCCGCTTGAATGGCACGAAGAATCGGGCGGTCGGTCATATAGTAAACACCGACATTCAACTCATGGCGGGCTGAATGAATCACTTGCAAAATAGGCGAAACACCCGCGTTGGGTTCGATAAATAAAGGCATATTTTCTCCTCAAAGCACCGGTTAAAAATGTGGAGTACCTATAAGAAACACATTATGCGTGTTAAACCATGCAACATGGGCATGGGCACCAGTGGTCCCACTTATGTAATTTCAACCGGATCGATGGAGCCCTGCAGGCTCCCGAAAACAACAGGCTCGACGTGTGTAGCGGCCTTTATGTCTGTCTCCCATGCCTGGCCGGGCCTCGCGACCCAATTAACGTGACCTTCTGTCGTGACAAGTTCTTTCCTACCTAGATCGCCCAGGGTTTCAACGTCTGTCTGGAACCAGACGCGCGCGAGGATATGCCATCGGTTGTGATCTATGGTGAATTCCATGGAATCCAGGAATGTGTAGTCCCAATCATCTTCGTTTTGAGGATATTGTCGCTTCAGAATAGTTTGGGATGCCGAACGCAGTGGATTTTGGGCCTTTTCCCATGCTTTCATAATAATTTCAGGTGACTGTGGTATTTCACAGACAAAGCGGCTGCCATCGATGTTTGACCAGTCACAGCAATAGTCACCCACAAACAGCCGGTTGATTCCTTCGTTTCGCATCCAGGCCGTCAATGCCGCAAATTCAGTCATCACCGCATCCAATTGGGATGTTTCCATCTGTGTTTATTCCATGCCCATTCAGTGCCGTCCTGGTCGATGGGTCGGCATGGGGGCTGCAGCGGGTGCGACCTGCTGTATCTGGGCATCCGGTGCGATCATGCCGAGGCGCTGTCCAATGGCCCGGAAGCTTTCCCTGAGGCGCTCCCAGAGATTGTTGCCTTTCTGATCCGGGATCTGCCCCAGGTGTTCTTCGGTTTTTTTCAGGTGCTGATGAGCGATGTCCGCATAGGCGCGTCGCTCCCGATCGGGAATCTCCTCCATCTCCGGAGCCAGCACATCAAAGCGCCGGATGGTTTCTGCGTGCTGGTTCTGTAATGCCTGTACCTGCTCCT
>NZ_JBYCKP010000386.1:0-6057 GCF_057473445.1 Acidithiobacillus sp. TH-A36
CGCAAATCCCGAACCATTCCTTCCAGCAGTGTTGTCACATCCCAGTCTGCATTCATTGCATGGCTCCGACATCCTGAAAAGTCTGGAGAATTTCACAGGCAGCGGCCTGATCCAAAAGCCCGGCGCGCTGCTTTGCGGAAAGCGCCCGCTCTTTCAGCATCCATTCGGCCGCATGACTACTGAGGCGTTCGTCCACCCAATGCACCGGCAGGGGGAAACGGCGCTGCAGACTCCTGGCAAAATTGCGCACCCGGCGCACCATCAAGCCTTCACTCCCGTCCATGTTCAGGGGCAAACCCAGAACTATAGCGCGCGGTTGCCAGTCCTTGAGGATGCGCGCAAAGCTCTCCCAATCCGGGCCGCTCTCCCCATTGCGCAGGGTAGCTACGCCCTGCGGTGCCCAACCGGATTCGCCCAACACGGCAATACCAATACGTCGTTCCCCGAAATCAATCCCCAGAAGCGGCCCGGAGCCCTCAGGCATGGCCCGCCGCCCCGCTGAGCAGGCGCATATCCACTCCGAGCGAGCGCGCGGCGGCCTGCCAGCGTTCACTGGCGGGCAACTCAAACATGACCTGCATATCCATCGGGCCGTGCAACCAGGCATTTTCTTTCAACTCTTCTTCCAGTTGCTGCGCCCCCCAACCGGCATATCCCAAAGCTAACAGATAACGCTGGGGTTCCTCATGCTGGGCGATGGCTTGCAAAATATCGGGAGAGCTGGTCAATGCCAGGTCCTCGTTCAGCTCCAGACTGGAAAGCCATTCACCCTTGGGCGAATGCAAAATAAAGCCGTGCTGCGGCTGCACCGGTCCACCCCAATAAACCGGGCGATGAATCATTTCTTCGGAAGGCTGGATATCTACGGCCTTGAGAGCTTCGGACATATTGATATCCACAAGACGATTGATGACCACGCCCATGGCACCGTCGGGGCTATGCTCGCAAACTACAATCACCGTCCGGTCAAAAATACCGTCATGAAGCGCCGGCATGGCAATGAGCAGATGATTTTTAAGTGAAGAGAAATTCGTCATACCGCCCATCATACGGGTTTTCGATGAAAAACGGCAGATTGCATTCCCGAGTGTGCCAGCTTAGCCATTACTGTCCCTGTTCCAGACGTTGCCAAAGCAGCTCGGCGGCATCCACAGCAAAAAAGCGCCGAATCTCCCGCGCCCCGGTGGGACTGGTGACGTTGATTTCAGTCACAAAGCCGCCAATCACATCCAGTCCGACAAAAAGTAATCCTGCCGCGCGCAGCGCTGGCCCTATTGCCGCACAAATATCCTGATCCCGCGCACTCAGCTCGGCGGCTACGGCCGTAGCCCCTGCTACCAGATTGCCGCGAAAGTCTTTTTCTGAAGGCACCCGCAACATGGCGCCGGGCACCGCCACGCCGTCCACCAGAATAATGCGCTTGTCGCCTTCGCGTATGGCCGGAATATAGCGCTGAGCCATGACATAATGCTGTCCCCAGGCCGTTACGGTTTCGAGAATGCTGCCCACATTGCGGTCTTGCTGGTGCAGGTAAAATACCCCTTCGCCCCCCCGCGCAGAAAGGGGTTTGACCACCACCTCGCTATGCTCGGCCAGGAAAGCGCGCAGGTCACCCAGATCACGACTGACCAGAAAGGGCGGGAGAAACTCGGGGAAATGCAAGGCATAGAGTTTTTCATTGGCATTACGCAGACTCACCGGGTTGTTCACCACCCAGGTTCCGGCATGTTCCAGCAGATAGCAGGCGGTCAGATATTCCAGATCGACCGGAGGATCCTTGCGCATCAGCACCACGTCCATATCTGCCAGGGGCCGCTCTTCAACGGTAGCCAGCGTCGCGAAGTCGGTACTTTCATCCTGCACCGTCACCGCCTGCAGGCGTGCCCAGACCTTGCCATCGCGCATGAACAAATCAGGCAGGCCAAACACCCAGCACTGGTGCCCCCGTGCCTGCGCCGCCAGGAGCATGGCGAAAGTGCTGTCTTTGGCGGGTTTGATCCCGGCTATGGGATCCATGAGAATGGCTGCTTTCAACGGGGTCATCAATCAACACTCCGGATTTGCTGCCGACGCCAATCGGCCATTTCCCGGGCCGCCGCCACCAGGGTCAGGCGGGCAATGACGCCATAAGCATAGTAACGGTTTACTGGGGCATCGGGCGGCGATTTCCGGCAAGGCAGTATGCAAGGCTCACCAAAGGCCATGGGCTCAAAATGCGCGCCGGGGGCATTCAGGTTTTCATCGCGCCCCCGCCCGGTATGCACCCGGTAAAAGCCGCCCAGCACCTGCTGACCCACCATATAAACTACCGGCTCAGCCACCGCCTCCTCGGCGGTCTGCTCAAAGGTATACACCCCTTCCTGAATAAACACGTCACTCACTGGCAGGCCTTCCTTGCTTTTAGCCATGCGCGTGCGTTCCTTACGATTGAGATCCATGAACTCTTCACCGGAGTAAGCCGTCATGATGCCCATGCCGTAGGTGCCTGCGTCGGCTTTGACAATCACAAAGGGACGCTGGGTAATCCCATAGTGGGCGTAGCGCTCGCGGGTCAATTCCAGAACCGCATCGACATTGGCGACCAGGCAATCACGGCCTTCGGCACGCATGAAATCAATACCCTGACAACGCCGGAAAAACGGATCAATCAACCAGGGGTCGATATCTATCACTTCCGCCAGTTCATGTGCGGCGGCACGATAATGGGCAAAGTGCTGGGACTTCCGCCGCGAGCGCCAACCTGCCGCCAGAGGCGGGGATATGGGTTGTTCGAGATTCTCCAGAATTTCCGGCACACCGCCGGAAAGATCGTTATTGAGCAAAATCAGCTGGGGATCAAATCCTGCGGCCTTTAAGCGTCTACCTTCACGAAAAATGGGCTCCAAAAGCAGGGAATTACCCGAAGGTAAATCATAAGCCGTGCGCTCTTCCAGCAAGAGTGAACCCACCCGCACTTCCAGTCCGGACATTTCCAGAAGCTCTCGCAATCTGGCCACATTTTCCAGATAAAACAGGTTGCGGGTATGATTTTCGGGAATGAGCAGCACGCGCTCCAGGCCCGGATGATGCTGGTTCAGATAGTGCTGAATGGCCGATACATAGAGCGATGAAAATTCAGGATTCAGATTGTTGAAGCCTGCCGAAAACAGATTGGTATCCACCGGTGCCAACTTGAAACCGGAGTTGCGCAAATCGACGGACGCGTAAAAGGGCGCCGGAGTTTTTTGAAACTGGCCTCGAAACCAGCGTTCTATGGCCGACTGACCCGCTATCAGATGCCGCTCAATATCCAGCAAGGCCTCGGTACGTTCCGTAGCGAGGAAGGGAATATTTTGTAAAACTTCTGTCATGCCTGTGCCTGATTCCTTTTGTCCAGCGCTACATAAGCCCTTGGGCTTGCACCATTGTAAACCTGGGTGGGACGAAATATCCGGTTGTCTGACAGCTGTTCCCGCCAGTGTGCCAGCCAACCTGCCGAGCGCGCCATGGCAAATATGGGCGTAAACAAATCAGCCTTGATTCCCATTTCGTGGTAAAGAACACCAGAATAAAAATCGACATTGGCGTGAATGCCCTTGGGGCCGAGGCGATCAGTCGCATGTTTTTCGACCTCAATGGCAATTTCAAAAAGCTGGCTATGCCGCAAATGCCCATTGCTGGCCAGTTTTTCCATCATCTCTTTCAAAATGGCCGCACGAGGATCCCGGGTTTTATACACCCGGTGACCAAAGCCCCAGATTTTTTCCTTATTGGCCATTTTGGCGTCCAGATAAGCGCCCACCTTGGCCACGCTGCCAATTTCCTCCAACATCTCAACCACTTTCTGATTCGCACCGCCGTGCAAGGGACCCGCCAGCGTACCAATCGCACTGCCAATCACATGGTAGGGATTGGTGAGCGTAGAACCGGTGACCAGTACCGCAAAGGTACTGGCATTGATGGTATGCTCGGCATGAAGAATCAGACAGGTGTCGAGGATTTTCGCCAGTGCCGGATTGGGCTCCTTACCGGAAATCATATACAGAAAATTGGCGGCATGATTCAGGTCCGTACGCGGCACGATGGGATCATTGCCGAAACGCATCTGCTCCCACATGGCGACGATGGTGGGCATCCGGGCGATGATGCGCATTGCCATGGCATCCAGATGCGGGGTGTTTTCGCGCTCAGCATCGGACAGCTCCTGCTGCGGATAAAACATCCCCAGACTCGCCACGGCGCAATGCAGCATATCCATGGGATGCCCGGTTACCGGCATGAATTTCATGATTTCCCGGACATTGTATTTGACTTGCCGATGACTGCGCAGCCCCTCATCAAAAGCTTTGAGATCTGCACCATCCGGAAGTGCACCGTCCAGCAGAAGCAGGGCCACTTCTTCAAAGCTGCTATGGGCTACCAGGTCATCAATAGCGTAGCCACGATAACTCAGCAAACCTGCCACACCATCTATGTGAGAAATACTGGAGTGCGTTGCCGCCACGCCTTCCAGACCGGGAGCCACGTTCGTATCCGCCATGCCGAACTCCTTGTTATTCTGGTCAGTAATGAATCCAACTGTCACGGGGCAACAACCCACGCACAGTTGCTGTCCTGATCAGGACAGCAAGAGCCTGAGAGTCATCATAACGCGCTGGAAAAATAAAAGGGAGGCCATGAGCCTCCCCTGGAGAAATTCTTATCTCTACAAAAATCAGGCAGAGAAAGAAGATCCGCAACCACAGGTGGTGGTCGCATTCGGGTTTTTGATCACGAACTGGGCACCTTCCAGGCCTTCGCTGTAATCAATTTCAGCGCCAACCAGATATTGGTAACTCATGGGATCAATCAGGAGGCTGACGCCAAACTGATGCACTTCCGTATCACCCTCATTCATATTCTCATCAAAAGTAAAACCATACTGAAAACCGGAACAACCGCCGCCCGTCACAAAAACTCGCAGCTTGAGGTCTTCAGAGCCTTCTTCTTCAATCAGAGAGGTAATTTTATCCGCCGCGTTTTGCGTCAGGGTCATTACCGGAGGAATGGAATCCAGATTGGTCATTGTTTCAGTTGCTGTGCTCATTGTGCTTAACTCCATGCGCTGCAGCGCGTTGTTCAGTGGATACCCGACCATTTTGCTCGCTTTTTCGGGGCAGCGTCAAGTTGCCCGGACAATTTTCGGGACGGATATGGCCGTTTCAGTCTCTTTCGGTGTTCTTCGGAGCGTACTGAACAGCGGCAACCCGGGCACCGACCAGCACTGCAAGCAGCACTGCCGTTGCGATCAGATCCATGGGTCCGAGACGATGGGCATAAAGACCGATAAACAATTCCCGCAATACAAAAACAATGGCCACTTCCGACAGCACCCGCAAGCGGATACGGTGAAACTCCAGGTAATCGGTAAACGTCCGGAACAGCTCAATGAGCACAAATACCGACAGCACATCAGCCACCAGACCCTGAATGGCCGCTTCTTCCCGGAAGGACAAAACGGTTTTGTACACGTCCCAGACCACCCCCACCACGGAGGCCAGCAAGGTGATCAGCATGACAAATATCAGCACCACCACGATGAGGTCGAGAAATCTTTCGTAAAAGCGCAGGATGCGTGCGCGCATCCCGCTGATCCTTACCGCTGGCTGCGATTCCTCAACATCCGGCTTGGCCAAGTTGTCAGCCTGCTGCCCGTGCCGAGCGCCGCAAGCGTGACAGCAAACGTCTGGCCATTTCTCCGAACAACTCAGTCTGGGTGGGATGGGGATGAATAGCCTCGGCTACCTGTTCCAGTGTCAACCCGGCACTGACCATCATGACGGCTTCACCCACCAGCAGATCGGCGTGATCGGCAAGGAAGTGGACACCGACAATGCGGTGGCTGACCTTGTCGGCCACCATTTTGATGAGGCCATCAGTTTCACCGGTCATCATGGCCTTGGCATCAATACTCATGGGCACCTTGACCTCGGCCACGTCCACTCCCGCAGCCTTGGCCTGTTCCATGGACAGACCGACAAAGGCGCACTGTGGGCGGGTAAAAGTCACACCACTATCTTTGGCCGCATCATATTGAGC
>NZ_JBYCKP010000387.1:0-2050 GCF_057473445.1 Acidithiobacillus sp. TH-A36
CAACGCGGTTCCGGCATCTGGTCATAGACCTTACGTAAGGCCGGGGCCATTTTATTGACCAGAGTCCCTGCCACAATCATCACGTCCGACTGACGCGGACTGGGACGAAACACGATACCAAAACGATCCAGATCATAACGGGCTGCTCCGGCATGCATCATCTCGACGGCACAGCATGCCAGCCCAAATGTCATGGGCCACAAGGAGCCGGTCCGACTCCAGTTGACTACGGTATCGATGCTGGTAGTCACAAAACCTTTTTCGAGGATGCCTTCTATTCCCATTCCAAGGCTCCTTTTTTCCACTCATAAATGAAACCCACCACGAGAATGGCGAGAAAAGTCATCATGGCCAGAAAACCCATCATGCCGATCTGATCAAAGACCACGGCCCAGGGGAACAGGAAGGCAATTTCCAGATCAAAGAGAATGAACAGAATGGCCACCAGATAATAGCGCACATCAAATTTGACACGCGCATCTTCAAAAGCCTCAAAGCCACATTCATAGGGCGAGAGCTTTTCGCTATCCGGTTTGTGCGGTCCCAGCGAGGCGCCCATCAGCAATGGGACCACACCGACCACCAGTGCCACCACAATAAAGATGAGCACGGGTAAATAGTGGTTCAACATCCCCAACACTCCTCCACCCAAATATGGACCTGAAAATACCATCTCCAGAGTCCGCTATAAATTAATTTTCTTATATATAAATCAATGCTCTGGTATACTCCAGAGACAAAAAAACAGCCCTATAGGCTGCAATTTGGTGCCGAAGACCGGATTCGAACCGGCACAGCTTGCGCCGCCGCCCCCTCAAGACGGTGTGTCTACCAATTTCACCACTTCGGCCGAAGTTCTAAAACTTTCTCATGACCCGCTTGCTACGTCAAGGCTTCACAGGTGTTTTTGCTGTAGAAACTGGCGCTGCTGGCACACTGCCTGCTGCGGATGTGCTTACGGCCGCTGCCGCAGAACCCGTAGCCGCTGCCGCAGGATGAACGACCGTGGGCGTTGCAGTAGCGGGTTTCACCGGTAGCGTGCTGGTAACCGGTGCCTTGCCTGGCAAGGCAATCCCGGAAACCGCACTGCTTGCAGCATGATCGGAAAGATACGCCAGACCAAGACTGTTCAGAAAAAATATGGCACCAATAACCGCAGTGGTATGGCTGAGGAAGTTTCCCGCTCCCTGGGCGCCAAATACGGTTTGCGATCCACCGCCGCCAAATGCTGCGCCCATATCCGCCCCCTGACCTTTCTGAATCAGGACGAGCCCTACCAGGACGACACAAATAATCACCTGAAACACCAATAACAAGGTGTACATCAAATCAACCTCCTCGTCCTGCCAATTCGGCAGCACGACAAATTTGAATAAACTCTCCCGCGCTCAGGGATGCTCCGCCAACCAGAGCCCCATCAATATCTTCCTGCTCAAACAGCGCCGTTGCGTTGTTGCCCTTGACGCTGCCTCCGTACAACAGAATCAGGCGCTTGGCCAACTGACTGGAATGCCCTGCCACCAGCTTACGAATAAAAGCATGTACGGCCTGGGCCTGTTCCGGACTGGCACTTTGTCCGGTGCCAATGGCCCAGATGGGTTCGTAGGCAATGATGAGGTTAGGCTGGTTGGACTCCAGATTCAACAAAGGCAATATCGCCTCCACCTGACGCTGCAGAACCTGTTCGGTAGCGCCCTGGGCACGCTCAGCTTCGCTCTCACCCACACAGACCACGGGTATCAGGCCCGATGACAGCGCCGCTTTGACCTTGCGGGCCACCAGTTCGTCCGTTTCCGCAAAAATCTGCCGTCTTTCCGAATGTCCTACCAAAACATAGCGACAACCCATGTCGCGGAGCATGGCACCCGAAATTTCTCCGGTATACGCCCCACTGGCTTCCCAGAACAAGTTCTGCCCCCCCCAGCGCAAAGCAGTTCCCTTTGCTTCCTTAGTCACTGCATGAAAAAGGGTATACGGCGGGAACAGAACCACTACAGGACGCATCTTCTCCAGATCGGCGCTGAGAATTGCTTGGGTAAGAATCACGGCA
>NZ_JBYCKP010000388.1:0-1056 GCF_057473445.1 Acidithiobacillus sp. TH-A36
GGCTTGCCCATGTAACAAGCCGGTAATGGTTTCAACCCCATTTTCATAACGCAATCGCACCAGACGCTGGGATTCTTCCATCTGCTGAACAGCCAGACGGCGCATTTTGACGCGCAGTGCCGCCTCACGCGCACTGCGCCAGACTTCTGCCACCTGCAAGCGCAGCTTGTCCTGCGCCTCCTGCAAGGCGGCCATGGCCTGCTCACGTTCGGCCTGCGCCCGATCAATGCCCCCGCCCCGGGAAAAATCCAGGACATTCCAGGTGACTTCGCCGCCGACGGTATAGGAGGGAGCCGCATTACCCAGCGAGCTGCCATTCCATTCCTGATTGGCCATGGCGTTCACATGGGGCAGATAGGCTGCACGAGCGACCTGAATGCCATCCTGAGCGGCTTTCAGCTTGTGGCGTAGCGCGACAATGCCGGCATTTTCTGTAATTGCCTGACGCTGTAAATCCAGGAGGGAGTGATCAGGTAACGCGGGTTGTACGGGTTTCCCCACGGATAAAGTTTTTTCTTCCGGCCAGCCAATCAGAATAGCCAGATTTTCCAGAGCATTAGCATGGTCATTCTCTGCGGTCTGCACCGCCAGCTGAGTTTTTTCCAGATTTACCTCAGCAGCCAGCCAATCGCTTTTGACCAGCACCCCTTTATCCAGAAGCAGTTTGCTGGTTTTGACGTAGGACTCAGCCGCCTTTTGGGCTTTTTGGGCAACCTGAATGGCGCTTTCAGCTGCAATGACGCTGTCGTAGGCCTGCAAAACCGCAAAAGTCAGCTTTTGCCGGGCCATGACATTTCCGCTTTGAGCAGCTTCCAACATGGCGTGGGCCTGACTCAGTCGCCCCCAGACTTCACCACCATTCCAGATCGGAATTTCCAACTGGAGTTTAGTACCGTAGTTATGATAACTGCCTGGCAGGTTAAGCCCGGCCGGAGCCACATTGTAGTTAGGCGGATTAAGATTAAACTGACTCGCGCCAAAATCATTGAAGGTTGCCTGGCGTTGGGACAACTTCATTCCGAAAACGGTCAAGGCATTATTGGACTGGCTGGCAGA
>NZ_JBYCKP010000389.1:0-3832 GCF_057473445.1 Acidithiobacillus sp. TH-A36
GATTGGGTGCTGATTGCCGGTAAAGGGCATGAACGCACCCAGGAAATCATGGGTCAGAAAATCCCCTTTCATGACCAGCAGGTAGCGATGGAGGCACTGCGCCCATGATGCGCTACTCTCTCAACGAAATAGCCCGCATTACCGGTGGTCAACTTCTGCCTGACAGCCAGGGAAAAGACGAAATAAACGGCATTGCCACCGACAGCCGCCAACCCATGATTGGCAAACTGTTTGTTGCACTTGCCGGAGAACACTTTGATGGTAACGATTTTGTTCCGGCAGCTTTAGCGCAAGGCGCGGCCGCTGTACTCAGCAACCGTCAGGTGAATGCCCCTGGAATAGTGGTCAAGGACACATTACAAAGCCTGCAAGACTTGGCACAGCATTGGCGGCAGCGTTTCAACGTACCGGTGCTGGCAGTTACTGGCTCCTGTGGCAAAACCACGGTCAAGGAAGTCCTGACCGCCATCCTCACTGAAAGCGGCCCCGTACTGGCCACTCAAGGCAATCAGAACAATCATATTGGCGTGCCCTTGACCCTGGCAAGACTGGGCAAGGAACATCGCCATGCGGTTCTGGAAATGGGCATGAACCATGCTGGCGAGCTCACCGTACTCAGTGCTCTGGCCAAACCAACGTTGGCCCTTATCAACAATGCGGGCCCCGCCCACCTGGCCGGGCTCGGAAGTGTAAAGGCAGTCGCGGCGGCCAAGGGAGAAATTCTCTCGGGACTGGACAATCGTGGCATCAGCATTTTGAATGGTGACGATCAATTTGCCGACTTCTGGGCAGAAAAAGCTCCGGGCGAAGTGTGGCGCTTCAGTCTGAACAACCTCCCGGTACGCGTCCGGGGACATTGGCAGGATCGTTCAGGAACTGGCGGCCAACTGGATGTGCGCGCCCCCCAGGGTGAATTCACCCTCGAAGTTCCGCTACCTGGAAGACATAATGGTGCCAATGTCCTGGCTGCTGTCACCGCCGCACTGGCCCTGGATATCAGCATTCCCCAAATTCAGCGTGCTGTGGCCACATTAGAGGCCATCCCCGGTCGCTTGCAATGGCGCAACGGCAGGGGCGGCTGCCGCATTCTGGATGACACCTATAACGCCAATCCAGCTTCATTAGAGTCCGCATTACGTGTTCTTGCCGCCCAATCCGGCCAGCGTATTCTCATTCTCGGAGATATGGGTGAACTGGGTCCTGATACGGTAGTTTATCACCGGCAGGCAGGAATTCTGGCCCAACAGCTGGGCATTGATGCGGTTTACGGACTGGGGCAACTGGCTGCCGAAGCCGCTGAAGCGTTTGCAGCCGGTACAGAGCATTTTGTGGAACTGCCCCCCCTGATTGATGCCCTGCTGCCCCAGCTCAATCCGGAAACGGTGGTGCTGGTAAAAGGTTCCAGAGCCGCACACATGGAACGTGTCGTTCAGGCACTCGTGGCCGGAGACGCCTGATGCTCTACGCACTATTCATGCAACTCGGCCAGATATACCACGGTTTTTACGTGTTTCAGTATCTGACCCTGCGCGGCGTACTGGCGATACTGACCGCGCTGGTCCTCTCCCTGGTGATCGGTCCTTTTTTCATTGCCCGTCTGCGCTATTACAAAATCGGGCAGATGGTACGCAGCGATGGGCCGGAAACCCACTTCAGCAAACAGGGGACGCCGACCATGGGTGGGGCCCTGATTCTGCTGGTCGTCATTATTACCACCCTGCTCTGGTCAGATTTGCGCAATCCTTTGGTCTGGGTGGCAGTCATCACCACCTTTGCCTTTGGCGCCATTGGTTTTATTGACGACTGGCGCAAGCTGCGGCGTAAAAACACCAAGGGTTTATCCGCCCGCGCCAAATATGGTTTGCAGTCCTTGTTTGCCCTGGCTGCAGCCGGAGTATTGTATGGACTGGCCAACAAATCCGTAGAAACCAGCCTGATTATTCCTTTTGTCCCTCATGTCCTGATTCCCTTGGGGTTCGGCTTCATCATTTTCAGCTACTTCGTCATTGTCGGCACCTCCAACGCCGTCAACTTGACCGATGGCCTGGACGGGCTGGCCATCGTCCCAACCGTTATGGTGGCTGCAGCCCTGGGAATATTTGCTTATGTTTCAGGGAATTCTGTATTCGCCCATTACCTGGATCTGCCCTGGGTGCCGGGTTCCGGACAAATGCTGATTTTCTGCGGATCACTGGTCGGTGCCGGGCTCGGCTTTCTCTGGTTTAACACCTATCCTGCCGAAGTATTCATGGGCGATACCGGCGCACTGGCGCTCGGTGCCGCCCTGGCCATTGTCGCCATCATTGCCCGACAGGAATTGGTATTGGTCATCATGGGTGGGGTTTTTGTCATGGAAACCCTGTCGGTGATGATTCAGGTGGCTTCCTTCAAGCTGACGGGCAAACGGGTGTTCCGCATGGCGCCCATTCATCATCATTTCGAGAAAAAAGGCTGGCCAGAGCCACGGGTAGCCGTGCGTTTCTGGATTATTACCGTGATTCTCGTGCTCATCGGCCTTTCCAGTCTGAAGATCCGCTGACATGAAACTCGACGGCAAAAAGGTATTCATCCTCGGCTTCGGCAAAACCGGACAATCGCTCCTGAACACCGCCCTGCGTCTGGGTGGACATTGTCAGGTGGCGGATACCCGCCACCTGGAAAATGCTGATACCCTCCGTACACAATATCCCCAAGCCACTTTTCATTTCGGAGCCCTTCCTGAAAATCTGCTGCTCGACAGCGATCTGATTCTACTCAGCCCCGGTCTTGCTCCTACCCTGCCGGCCTTGCAAAAGGCCAGAAAGGCGGGAATCACCGTCATGGGTGATATTGAATTATTTTCGCGGCTGGCCAAGGCACCCATCATTGCCATCACCGGCAGTAATGGTAAAAGCACTGTTACCACGCTAGTCAGCGAAATTGCCCGAAAAGCCGGGATAATGGTTGCGACTGGTGGCAACCTGGGGACTCCGGCACTGGAGTTATTACCAGAATCTGGCCCTGAACCGGCCTGGTATATCCTCGAACTCTCCAGCTTTCAGCTGGATGCCTGTACGACTTTTCGACCCCGGGTGGCTGCCATTCTGAACCTCAGTCCCGACCATCTGGACTGGCATGGTGACTACACGCAGTACGGGGCCGCCAAAGCCCGGATTTTTCAGAACATGAATGCCGGTGATGTCCTGGTTTTGAATGGTGAAGATGCCTTTACGTCGAGCTTGCCCGGGCAAGTCCCAGACTCCGTGGCCATCCGTTGCTTTGCTGTTCATGATGAGCGCAGTGATGCCTATGTACTGCATGACCGGCTCACGCTGCGCAACAGCGGAGCCCTGCTTGCCATTGCCGACCTGCGTATGCAGGGCGGACACAATATCGAAAACGCCCTGGCAGCAGCGCTCCTGGCCGAAGCTGCCCAGTTCCCACTTGCCGCCATTCAGGAAGTGTTTTGCCAGTTTTCCGGTCTCCCACACCGTCTGGCCTGGGTTGCCGAGTATCAGGGAGTCAACTATTACAATGATTCCAAGGGAACCAATCTGGGCGCCACACTCAAAGCCATGAGCGGCTTATCCGGACCGTTGGTGATGATTCTCGGTGGCGATGCCAAGGGGGCGGATCTCAGTCCGTTGCAGCAAGCCTGCCGCGATCAGCGTGCAGCAGTTGTGCTCGGCAAAGATGCCAAAAAAATCGCGCAACTGCTGGAAAATATCATTCCGGTAGATTATGCCGACAGCATGCAGGATGCGGTTCTTAAAGCCGCATCCAGAGCCATGGCCGGAGATCAGGTTCTGCTTTCACCAGCCTGCGCCAGTACCGATATGTTCCGGGATTATCA
>NZ_JBYCKP010000390.1:0-4019 GCF_057473445.1 Acidithiobacillus sp. TH-A36
ACCACAAGAGATTCCGCGCTGAGGCGGATGCATGATTTTGCTTAAAAACGGCTCTGCCGAAGCAGAGCCAAACTCCCATCGCAAGCGATGAGGAGGAGGTCGCCTACACCGTAAATCAATACCACATCACTTTGCTTAAAAGCCCTTAAAAGGCGTACTGCAACATCAAACGATCATCAATAAAGGTTCCCTGATAGTCCGCATAGGGATTGCTATGGTCGATAGCCAGACGGTTACGCAGAGATAATCCCTTCCAGAATCCTCCCGGGGTATAGGTCACATCCAGATAGTTGGCGTCTACGTTCGGCAGGTAGGGATGGGTACAATACATGCTGTAGGAATATTTGATCCGCAGTTGCCGTAGGGGATGGATCAAAAAACCAAACTTCCAGGCATGTCCCGCCGCAGAAGAAGACACCAGCCCATAATCCATGATGCTGGTGTACAGTGGATCGGCACTGTACTGCTGGGTATAGGGGGAAACAAATCCGCCGTTATACAAAGTCCGGCCACCCATGGAAAACGGGCTGCGACCGGGAATCTCATCATAAGCCGCAAAAACCTGGCCCAAAGGCGTTTGCAGACCGAGCATTCCACCAAATACGGTCGCGTTGACGGGGCCCGCGTATTGCGTGCCGTCTGCCCATTCCCGCGCATACTGAAAGTCGGCGAAGGGCTTCATGCCATAGGGCAAGCCGGACACTCCATAATGGACAGTACCGTAAAACAGATTCGCCAAATCATAAAACCTGTAGAACCAGGCGCTGGATTTCAAGCTCTGCCAATGCGCTTTCACCCCGAAAGCCAGTGTGCCATCCATATGATCCGGCATATCGGGATAAATGGGGTTTTGATTCAGCAGGGTTTCTCGGTAGTAATTTTCCTGTATCCGGTTTTTGAAACGAAACTCGCGAATCCCGATCAGTTGCAGATTGCGGATGGGGTTGACCTGCAAAGTCACTGCCTGGAAGGTGCTTGGAATCATGAAAGCATCCGACGGATTCATCCAGGGGGTATGCAGCAACATATCGCCGGCTTTCACTTTCAACCAGCGATCCTGATACTGCAAATAGGCTTGTCCCAGCACATTCAGACTGTCTTTGTCCCCCATCAGCAGGGGATCCAGACGGGGAGCATTCAGATCATTGGCACCCAGACTGTTGGCCGTATAAAAAGCCACACCGGCGCTGAGGCCATAGAGCGGCGCCGTTTGCACTTTCAACATACCGCCCAGTGAATAGGCATACTTATTGGGTAATGGGCTACCGCCATAAAGCTGATTGAAGTAGTAGGAACGGACATTCCCGGTGACCTTGCCGGCTTCCAGAAACTGTTGGATCGTCTGGTAATGCTCCGCATGCGCCTCCGTATCAGCCTGGGCGAGCAGCGGACTCATCAGCAAAGCGCCTACAGCAGCAGCGATCATTGGATATTTCATGATTGATATCTCCTTTTATTTCGACAAGGTTCTGAATGATTTTTTCAGATCCTTCTAATCCCTCATTTCACTGAGGTCGTTTTCCGTCAGGCGCCGCGTACTTTGGGGAGCACAGGTTTCCGGCAATCCTGTTTCGGCGGAAAGGCAGGGCGCACGAAACAGGCGTCCACTCCACATACCCTTAAAGCTGCGTTGGGTCACAATGACCCAGAAAAAGGCCAACGCGATGGTGAACAGGGCTCCCAGGGGCAAAAACACGCCCCAGTTGGTCTCCCGTGCGAGCAGGTAGGTAGCGGCGTCAAAGACGCCCAGGGGAAAGGTAAAACCCCACCAGCCCATATTGAAAGGCAGACCTTCGCCCAGATAACGCAGGGTAAAAAATACCGCCATCAGCATCCACCACAGCCCGAATCCCCAGAGAATCAGGGCGACAAAGAGGCCTGCCATGAAACCAAAATCACCCATTCCCGCAAGGGTCGTTCCCGCAAAGACTTTCTGATCGGCCACCCCCAGAGTGATCATCGCCATGGCACCGGTTCCCAAGGGTCCCAAAGGCAGCCAGGCGGATACCGCCATATCCTGATGGGGGAGCTTGTGCAGGGTCAGGCGTAAAAGCAGGATCGCCAGAATCCCCATGGCCAGCAGCACCGAAACGGCCCAGAGCAGATAACTCACGTAAATGACGGTGCTTCCCAACGCGGGGGGCAAATGCTGCGCCAACAACCCGCCACTGGCCGCCGTGACCTCCGGAGGAACAATGGGCAACAGCCAGGCAGCCGTCATTTTTTCAACGCTGTGTTCCTGGGCGGTAAACATGAAGTACGGCACCAGGAGCACCGAAAACAGCGCCAGAGCCACGTCCACCCACCACATGACATTGGTGATTTGTAAAGACAACGCCGTGACCGGCCAGATAATCAGCATGCCATTGACGATGGTGGCGAAACCCATGGGGATGGCGCCAATGAAAAGAGACTGTACCGGATGCTGAAAGAGGCGGCGAAAGCTGGCGGGATAAAACGCCGCCCGCCCCAGAAACAGCAGGGCAAACAGTGCGAAAAATAATGTGTTAATAGTCCATAGACCCTGTGCAAAGATTTTCTGACCCCAGTCACCATAAGGAAATTCGGCAATCATGAGCGCCAGAATCCCCGTACCCATATTGGCGGCGAACCAGTTGGGGGTGAAGTGACGAACGATTTCCCGGGGATCGTTTCCGGGGACTTCAGCGAATAGTTTCATAGTGATTGATTCCGGTGCTGTACATTTGCGCCAAGCTTGCACCTGGACAGGATATTCATCCAATGCTAATTTTTCATTGTTTTAATAATCACAGGTAATTTCTTAAATACTGGAGCCCGTTTATGCTGCATCAGCGTATTGATCCTGTTTTGTTGCTGGTCTGGGCCCGGGCGGCACGCCATGGCAATCTCCATGCCGCAGCAGAAAGTCTGTTCATGACCCAGCCCGCCGTCTCTCACCGCCTCAAAAACCTCCAGGAAATTGTCGGAGAACCCCTCTATCAACGGAATCGCCACGGTATCACCCCTACGGCCATGGGGATGGCGCTGTTACGCATTGCCGAACAAATCGAAAATGCCCTGGAAGACGCCCGCCATCTCTGTCAGGACACCGAAAAAATGCTGCGTGGCTCGCTATCCATTCTCGCCAGCCACAGCAATGCGGAAACCTTGTTGCCGCAGGCTATTGCCCGCTTCCAGCAGCAATATCCGGGGGTGTCCCTGCGCCTCATAGCCACCAACAGCCGCGCAGCCAGGACCATGCGCGACCAGGCTGATCTGGTTTTTGTAGAAGATGATCTGACCTCGCCTGCACAGACCGAGTGGGTTCAGGAAACTCTCCGGGAAACCACCATTGTCCTGCTGGCGCCAGAAAGCCCGTACTGGCTGCAGATGGCGCAAAAACCATTACCTTTGCGGGCGTTGGAGTCCACCGCACTGGTATGGAGAGAAGAAGGTTCAGGCATTCGCGAGCATGCTCTGCAAGCCCTGAAAGATGCCGGAATTTATCCTGAAATCCGTTATGAACTGAGTGGTCTCGCGGCTATTCGTGATGCTGTACGTTGCGGTTTGGGGGTGAGTTTTGTTTCAGCACTGAATGACAGTGGGGGACAACGTCCGGGACTGATTACCCTGAATACGGAACCGCATATTCATCATCGCCTTTCGGTGTTATATCGCAAGGAAGCCAGCCACAGCAGCAGAGCTTTTCTGGAATTGCTGCGCCAGCCTGCTGTTTAACCAACCGCTTATTTGACTTTCCCACAGTGAGCACTGAGATAAGTGCCCTGCATTTGCATATCAGTCACTGTTTCGTAATGAGCCTCGCTATGCACAATAGCAGTAATGACCCAGTGCGAGTTCAGATGACGGGCGCTGGTCTGGAACCAACCTATCTGGGTCATGGAGGCCCCCGGTGCCTGACAATGAAAAGTCCATTGGGTTTTGCCATCGGGCAAAACTTTATGACTGCCGGTACAGCGATCACTTCCCGCAGGCAGAAAAACGGATTCCGGTTTTTGATGGGCTTTCACACAAATTTGCATACTGCGTTCCATGGG
>NZ_JBYCKP010000391.1:0-1246 GCF_057473445.1 Acidithiobacillus sp. TH-A36
ACTACTGTCGCGTTACTCAATACGGCACTTAAACCGGTAGCCGTAAGGGTGGATGCGCCTAGTGAATTCACAATGGACGCGGTTGCTGCTGGTATACTGGTGGCCATATTGGCCATTGCATCACCCACACCGGTACCTACGCCTGTCAACATTCCACTAATTCCACCGCCCACGCCTTTAGCAAGCGGTCCTTCTACATCAGAAGCATAAGTGGATCCGAGGCTGGCGCCCAATGACTTCGTTACAGAAGCCAGGGTGGACGATGAATCCGACAGGAAGCTTTTGCTGAGGTCTTCAGCACCGGTCACGGCTTCACTCAGTGTGCCCTGCGCGGCTGTCGTAATATCATTGGTCAGATCACCTGCCAACGTAGCTGCATCTTTTGTAACCGACTTATCGAGGTTACTGGTCGCAGCAACACCATCATTCATCAGTGTGCTGACGTCACTGGTGGTAAGGCCACTGCTGCCTCCCAAAAGACCACCAACCAAACCGGTAACCGTATCCAATATACCGCCTAATAAAGCAGCCATAATTTACTCCTTTTAAGTACTGGGATGAAATGTAAGTTTATTTTACCCGGAGGGCCACTAGCCAGCCGGGCACCAAAAAGTTAGCAAACTATGTGCCAATGTTGCCATATAGGTAACAGCACGCATGGATAGGGTATCCATATAAAAAATACATAAATTTTTTCAACTTGTTAATTTATTTATAAGAAATTTCTGTCATTTCTTTGACGCTCCTTACCTACGGAGAATTTCCTTTGATTCATCCAAAAAATTTTACATAGTCTGAATCTTTCTGTAACAATTTTGGTTACATGGCGCGCTCAAGAATGAAATATAACAGATATAGTCCAGAGGGACCGGAGGTGGAAAAGTACAATTCAATTGAATGTGATGTGGACCAGCGGAATCAACTGCACAGAGGACTGAATACTGGGCAGGGCAGAGTTAAAGAGCCTTGTCCGGGATCCTGAATAGTCTGGGTAGGGTGATCCGTCGTGGCGGCTCAAGGCAAAGCTACGATGCCATCTGTGGTCGGGATTGAGCGTGGACGGTATCTGATATTCCGTATCATTGGGGTACGTGACTCATGGATTGGGAGCGTCCGACATCCGGCGACCAGGACAGGGTCTAAAAACTGCACCTCTGGTGCGTCAGGTGTGGTGAAATAAAAGGCGTCGGACAGGGCGTCCGACAGCTTGTCTGACGGGGTGTCAGACGCTTGGTCCGACAAAAAA
>NZ_JBYCKP010000392.1:0-1780 GCF_057473445.1 Acidithiobacillus sp. TH-A36
CAGCAGCACCACCAACAAAGTCATCCACCAACAGCACAACCCGTTTCCGCCAAATTCTCCTTTTTACCAGTTTTTTCAGCACTTCGGCGCACCCGGACAAGCCGGTCCCAGCCATCAGCAGCACGAAAAAATCCAATCTCTGGGGTCTGGATTCATCATCAGCCCGGATGGTTACATTGTCACCGCCGGTCACGTAGTACGGGGTGCCAATCATATTGTCGTCACCCTGACCAATCATCATGCCTATCCCGCCAAACTGATCGGACTTTCGGTGCGCTACGACACGGCCCTGCTGAAAATTGATGCCAAGGATCTGCCCACAGTTCCCATCGGCAATTCTGATCATCTGAAAGTCGGCCAGTGGTTGCTGGCGGTAGGTGCGCCCTTCGGTTTTTACAATACCGTCACCCAGGGGGTAGTCAGCGCCATGAACCGGCCGTTGCCTGATGACGAATACATCCCTTTCATCCAGAGCGACGTGCCGATTAATCCTGGCAATTCCGGTGGTCCGCTCTTTAACATGAAGGGCCAGGTAATCGGCATCAATGATCAGATATACACCAACAGCGGCGGATACATGGGCTTGTCTTTCTCCATCCCCATCAATACCGTCATGCGCGTGGTGCAGGACTTCAAGGACCATAAACCCATTCAGTTCGGGTACCTGGGTGTCGAAGTGCAGGATGTCACACCGCAAATGGCGCAAGCCCTGCATCTTCAGGAACCGGTCGGCGCCCTCGTGGCTTCGGTGATGCCGGGCAGCCCCGCTGCCAAGGCTGGCATCCAGCCCGGTGATGTCATTGTGACCTATGACAGCAAACCGGTTTACAACGTCGGCCAACTGCCGCCCATGGTCGGCAACACGGTTCCCGGCACCCATGCCAGCGTGGGCATCCTTCATCATGGCGTCGCGGAAACCAAAAATGTTCTGGTCACCGCCCTGCCGAAAAACATGGACGAGCAGCCCGGCAGTACCCAACCGGCAGCGCCTGCAAAGACCCTGAAAATCAGTCGGATGGATATTCATGTTCAAAATCTGACTCCAGACATTGAAAAACAGCTGGATGTTCACCATGGTGTCGTGGTGGTAGGCGTCAGTGAAGGCCCTGCCGCCGAAGCAGGCCTGATGCCCGGAATGATCATTCAGCAGATAAATCAGCAGGATGTCCGCACTGTCAGCGAGCTGGCGCACATTGTCGCCGGGTTACCAAAAGACCAACCCATTCCCATGTTGGTCCGTCAGGGTAAAGCGAGCATCTATGTGGTCATTACCCTTGCAAAGAAATAATTTACCGTGGATTAGGCATACCGCCACCTCTTGAACAACAATAGAAACCAGGGATGGAGCAGCGGTACAGCCTTTGTCACATGCTAGGCGATGCCCAGGAAGAAATCGAAATCCAAGGATTTATTCAGGCAGATCAATTATCCGCATTTGGCCTTTCGTAACAGCAGGACTTGAGGACTTTTAACCAAAAGATTCACAATAAACTCACCAAAAAATAGACTTTAACATCACCAGATGGTCATGTTAAAGAGCATCCCAACGCAAGAAATACTGACAAGTGACACGCCTTATCAGGAGTGCTGCCCTCATAGCTTGTATATGAATAGGCTTCGTTAAGATAAAATCATAATCTCGTTTTTACGGAGACAACCTTCCCAGAAGATCCTCCCACAACTAAATGGTTTCTACTGAGCAAAACATCTGCGGGTCCAGGAGATCCAGCAGAAAGATGTCTTTTATATAAAACCCTTCCATTGTTTGGGTTAATCACAA
>NZ_JBYCKP010000393.1:0-1924 GCF_057473445.1 Acidithiobacillus sp. TH-A36
AGGCATACAATCTGAACTGTAAGGTCAAACCTCAGGGGAACATCTTGGTGGATCATTGTACCTTGCCATTGCCCTCCGTAAAAAACGATGTTTCTCCGGGCTTATTCTGGCAATGATGCTTGCCTGAGGCTATTTGGCTGAAAAAACTCAGATGACTTTGCTTAGATCTTACTCTGGCAGCTGCATGGTCACGCAGTGCAGGCTGCCATGTTGGCGGGCAAGTTCCAGACAGGGGATAGGCACTATCTCACGGTCCGGGAAAGCCGTCTGAAGACGCTGGACGGCAATGTGATCCGCAGGATCCTCATAAACGGGGAGTAAGACCGCTCCATTAAGGATCAAAAAGTTGGCATAAGTCAGAGGCAAGCGGTTGTCATCCTCATCCCACTGCGCCTGTGCCCAGGGGAGGGGAATCAAGTGGTAAGCCTGCCCATCGTAACTGCGCAGGGCACTGAGTTCCGCAGCCATTTGCTGCAAGGCGGCAAAGTGACTGTCGTTGGGATCATCACAACTTTGATAAGCGATGGCATGCGGATTACAAAAGCGCGCCAGAGTATCGATGTGCGCATCCGTATCATCACCCTCCAGATGCCCGCTGTACAGCCAGAGCACGCGCTGCATGCCAAGCTGCTGGCATAAGGCGCTTTCAATTTCCGCAGCCGACCATTGTGGATTGCGATTGGCGGAAAGCAGGCAGGCGCTGGTCGTCAGCAAAGTGCCATGACCATCACTTTCAATGCTGCCGCCTTCCAGTATCATTCCCGAAATTTCCAGAGAACATTCGCCAAAAGCCTGCTGGGCATGAAGATGACGCGTAATCTGATTGTCCAGGTCAGCACGAAACTTGAGGCCCCAGGCATTGAAGCCAAAATCCAGCAATTTGCGTTCCCCTGCCGGGTTGGTGAGAGTGAGTGGGCCGTGATCTCGCGCCCATGAGTCATTGCTGGGCACCAGATAAAGATGACAGTGCGCCATGTTGGCGTGGGCATTCTCCAGACGCTGTTCACAATCCCGTAAACTTTCGCGATCATGGCAGGCCACCAGCAGATGCTCGCGCAGGCTGATTTCCCTGGCAATCTGCACAAAAACCGGAAGGACCTCAGCCAGTCGGGGTGCCCAGTCGCTTTCGGGATGGGGCCAGGTCAGTTGCACACCCCACTGCTGAGCCCATTCGGCGGGGAGAGTATAATTGGACTGCATGGTGAATTCCTTCCAGAGGTGATGCCCATATCATAGGCAATTCTGGGGGTTCCGTCAGCCATGCCGGCAGGCTAAACTGTCCTCATGGCGCATTCCGGCGAACGTTTAGATCATCTGCTCTCCCGACTGGGTTATTGTAGCCGTTCGGAAGCGCGTGATTTACTGCGCGAAGGGCGCGTGTCAGTGGATGGAATGCCGCTGCGCAAGGCTGCTACCAGGGTAGATCCAGCCACTGTGCAGGTAGATGAAGAGCCTCTGGATCATCCCTATCCCCTTTATGTGCTGTATCACAAACCCCTCGGCAAGGTCTGTGCACATGATGATCCTCGTGCCATTTATCAGGATTTTCCACCGCGATGGCGTTACCGGCGACCCAGCTTCAGCAGTGTCGGACGACTGGATCGGGAAACCAGCGGTGTGTTGTTGCTGACCGATGATGGGGACTGGCTGCATCGTTGGACCAGTCCCCGCTATGAAATTCCGCGCCGGTATCGAGTGACTTTGCAAAATCCTTTGCAGGGGCATGAAGCCGGCATACTGGCTTCGGGCACCTTGCTGCTGGAGGGAGAGCACAGCCCGTGCAAAGTGGCAGAAATGATCCCGCTCGGCACGACTGAACTACAATTGACCCTCCATGAAGGACGTTATCACGAGGTGCGGCGTATGTTTGTGGCTTTGGATAATTTGGTGTTGAGCCTGCATCGGGAGGCATTCGGACCTTTCA
>NZ_JBYCKP010000394.1:0-9846 GCF_057473445.1 Acidithiobacillus sp. TH-A36
CTTTTCCAACGTGAATTTGCCGGGTTTTACGACGCTGAATAGGAGATTCATGGTGCATGGGATGCCTCGCTAGTAACAGACGCGCTTTCGGAAAGCGCTGCAGAAGTGATTGGGGCAACAACGTCGGATTGTGCACTATGGTTTAGCACAGCACGGTGCCGGTTAACAGGGCTGTGAATATCTGCCGAACTGTGTGCTGACGCTGTAATCGCTGGAACAGCAGCAGATTGCGTGCTTGCGGTGGGGGCGGTTCCCAGTTGCAGACGGGCTACACCCATGGCGTTCGCAGGAAGCGCAATAGCTTTACCCTGATAATGAATGGTCACGCCCTGGGCATTGCCAACCAGAACCTGATAAGGCGGTTTTCCTGAGTTCACTTTGAGCAGATCACCCGGACGACCGAGGACCGCCAACAAGGTTTTACCGGCAGCGTCCCTGACCTGTACCCAGCAGTTGGCATGAAACTGGAAAGCGATTTCCGCAGTCGTATTGCTGGTCACTGTAGAGCTGGTCGCAGCCGATTGCGCGGTGGCCGTTACAGGACTGGAGCTGCCCACAGCCTGACGGCGAGTGGCTACGACCACACTTTGCACAGAAGCAGTCGGCGCCGTATTGGAAATTGCCGGCTCAGCCAGGGTCGCCGGCATGGAGGAAACACTGTGGCTGTTATTTTCAGGTAGTACGGTCGAAGCGTTCTCGCTCCGCCCCCAGAACCACCAGACAGCCACTATCACGGCAATCAATATCAAGAAAGAAATCAGCAGGGTGCGTTTACTGTAATCCAGCAGGGGGCTCTCGCCATCAGGAAGCAATTGGCGCGTCGGAGAAATTCCCGACCCCGCGTTGGCGGCGTCATAATTGCGCAGCAACGGTTCCGGATCCAGATCCAGAATGCGTGCATAATTCTTGAGGAATCCACGCGCAAAAGTGGCGCCGGGAAGCACGGCATAATTCCCTTCTTCGAGCCCTTGAACCTGAATTTCAGTAATATGTAAGCGTTCCGCTACCTGCTTTAGAGTCCAGCCACGTGCTTCACGGGCATTTCGCAAATCCGGATTGCTGAGGCTTTCATCCATGGAGTCCATCTCTTGATCAACCATGTTGCAGCAACAATTGCTGCGCTTTTTTTCCCGCATCGGAATACGGTGCGGCATTGACGCAGCGCTGCCACAGAGCCGCAGCCTGTTCCGGGCGTCCTTGCCGGGCGGCAATCTGTCCGGCCAACAGTAACGCACTGGCGTTATCTGGTTCCTGAGCAAGTACCACCTGCAAATGTCCATAGGCAGCTTGCACATTACCTTCTTTAAAGTCCATTTCGGCCAGTATTTGCAAGGCAGGTGGATAGTTGGGAAGAAGATAGAGCGCACGATTCAGCGCATTGCGGGCGGCAACCGGATCTTTGAGGCCCGCATAGGCCTGGGCCAGATTGGTCCAGGCGAATTGTGGCGTGCTGTATAAAGGATCGGCGGTCGCTTGCTTGAGTTGCACGATGGCCTGCTGGTAGTCACCTGTGTTAACCAGAAACGCACCATAATTATTACGATATTCCGGATTTTTGGCGTCCAGTGACAGGGCCTGTTCAAAAGCCTGCCGTGCCAGAGTTTTCTGGCCCAGCTGCTCATAGGCCAGACCCATCACATTATAGGCATCTGCATAGCTGTCATCCGCCTGATTGGCCATTTGCAGTTCACGAATGGCTTGCCGGGGGTGTCCATCCTGCAAATAAGCCGTGCCCAGTGAAGTATAAATACCCGCCTTGGCCTTACCATCATCGGCAGGAGCCTGAAGACTCTGGTCAGCAGCACGGGTTTTGTGTTCATGTGCAATAAAGGCGGCCATTTGTTGATCCGAAGTCATGGGCGTACTTTTACTGCCAAATAACCCACAACCACTCAATACCGACACGACAAGCAGGCCAGGAATCCAGATTACTTTATGGAAGCGCATTCCATCCGTTTTCATGCCTGAACCCTCAAAGGAATGCTGCGCCGACCATCGCGCACCTGCCCCGCCAATTGTCCACAGGCAGCGGCGATGTCATCGCCGCGCGGGCGACGGGTAACCGTCATGATATCGCCGCGCAGAATAATATCCCGGAAGGCATCAATGCGTTTTTGCGGCGAACGCTGGTAATCAGAACCCGGAAAGCTGTTAAACGGTATGAGGTTCACCATGGCTGGAATACCCGACAATATGCGCAACAGAGCCCGGGCATCGGCATCGCTATCATTGACGCCATCCAGCATGACATATTCAAAAGTAATGCGGCGACGCGGGAGCAGCGGATAGCGACGACAGGCATCGAGCAATTCGGCCAGAGGGTAATGGCGATTGACCGGCACCAGCACATCACGGACTTCGTCCCGGCTGGCATGTAAACTGATTGCCAGATTGACAGGGCTTTCCGCACCCAGTCGATCAAGACCCGGAACCACACCAGCGGTGCTGACCGTGATGCGCTTGGGCCCATAACCATAGGCGAAATCGTCGCGCAACAAATCCAGAGCCGGCAAGACCTGGCGTAAATTCAGCAGCGGCTCGCCCATACCCATGAAGACAATATTGGTAATGGCATCCAAGCCCTGCATTTGCCGGGCCGTTCTGATCTGGGCAACAATTTCATGGGTGTCGAGGTTACGGTTGAGTCCCTGAGCACCCGTCGCACAGAAGCTGCAAGCCAGCGAACAACCTACCTGCGAGGAGACACAGAGGGTTCCCCGATCTTCCTCGGGTATAAATACCGTTTCAATCGCATTGCCGTCAGGCAAACCCAACAACCACTTTCGGGTACCGTCAGCAGCCAGTTGATCGGCAAGAATTTCCGGCTCCGCATATTGGGTTTCTTCGCTCAGCCGCGCACGCAAGGCCTTGCTGATGTTGCTCATTTCCGCAAAATCCGTGATCTGCCGGCCATGAATCCATTGCAGAATTTGCTTGGCCCGAAAGGGCGACTCTCCCCAACCGGCCAACAAACGCTCCAGGGACTGGCGATCCAGCCCCAGAAGCTGCGGCTTTTGAGCCGGCATCACAGCGCAGGCCTCGGCACTCATTTAGCGCGAAAAAATCTCCCGTTGACTAAAGAAATAGCTGATTTCCCAGGCAGCCGTTTCGACACTGTCCGAACCGTGGACCGCATTAGCGTCAATGCTGTCAGCGAAATCCGCACGAATGGTTCCAGGTGCAGCATCTTTGGGGTTGGTCGCACCCATGAGATCACGGTTTTTCAGAATCGCGCCCTCGCCTTCCAGCACGCTGACCAGCACCGGGCCGCTGCTCATGAAAGCACAGAGTTCACCGTAAAAAGGACGGGCCTTGTGAACAGCATAAAATCCACCCGCATCTTCCTGGCTGAGATGCAGCATTTTACTGGCTACCACCCGAAGACCCGCTGCTTCAAAACGACCGAGAATGGCACCGATGGCATTTTTCTGGACGGCATCGGGTTTAATAATGGACAAAGTGCGCTCAACAGCCATAAATTCCTCAATAGGGATAGATTAAAAGTCGCCATAGGCTAGCATTACACCGGTTTACTGGCAATCGATAGTCCGGTTCCAGATGTGCTTACCCATGACGTTCAGTTCCCGTAAAAACCTGGCGTCATGAGTGCTTTCGTTCAATGACTACGGAACAAAGCATCCCGGCAGTCAGCGGGAAATCCTTGGGTTTTCTTAAAATCCTGATGTGCACGGGAATGCGGGCAGGTAGACGCACCCAATTGAAGCTCGCCCGGACATTTGCCACGAGACGTGCTCCGGTGTGGCTTTCGCGATCAGTAATAGCTGGTGCGATACTCTCCACCAACCCCGGAAAAGTATGTGCAGATCCCAGCAGGCGCAGATGCGCATGATCTCCTACATGCACACCCTGTAGCCGGGTTTGTTCAAAGTAACCGTCAATCCAGTAGCTGCCCGTCTCCACCAAGGCCAGAAGCGGCTTACCGGTTGCTGCGTAATCCCCTACGCGCAGACGCAGATGGGAAATAATACCCGCCACCGGAGCCCGCACCTCGGTATGTGCAAGATCATATTGCGCCAGATGGACGCGCGCACGTGCAGCGTCAGCCTGCGCCCGGGCTACGCGCACTTGCAGCAGGGCATCAGAGCGAGCCTCAGCCGAAACAACGTCGTCAGGCAAATGCGCCCGACGTGCCGACTGCTCCTGCCGCAACGCCAATTGCGCATTGGCATCCGCCAGTGCGGCCCGCGCATTGGCGAGAGCCAGACGATAGCGCTGTGGATCAATGCGGAAAAGTACCGTTCCGGCTGCTACTTTCTGATTATCCTTGACATAAAGATCAATCACTCGACCTCCGACGTCGGCGTTGATTTGGGCAATTTGTGCCTGTACCACCGCATCTCTTGTCCAGGGCTGATCCATATAGGCCTGCCATAGTCGCCAACCCAGCCAGGCAGCAAGGAGCACGACCAGAATGGTAACCAAAACCCGCAATATGCGTGCAATCATTTATAAACCTCAAGGCCCAACAGTGCAAAAACACACACGAACAGGGCCAGACGAAACAGTGCCGGATGCCATATCCAGCGATCCATATCCCATCGACCGGTCCATTTGTCCACGATCAGATACAGAATGACGCTCAGCCCAAAAATAGGCAAAAGCGTTGGCAGCACAGCACCAAAGAGGACTATTTCAACAGGCATGCTCAGCCTCGTTTGCTACCGAGAAGCGTCGTGATACGCTGGCAATGACATGAACATAAACACGAAACAGGGCATCAGGCGGCAAAATTGGGTGTAAGGCCGTATCGACGGTTTCTACTGGCAAATTGGCCGCAGCGTCCATGACCGCGCATAGACGGTTTTCATAATTTGCCGACATGGGTACCTCATATTTTTTGGGAAACGCTTCAAGTAAGGGAGTAACATATTGCGCTTCGTAGCGCGACAAAGGTTGCTCACCTGCCATTTCTGCTTGTGCATGCAGCAAAATACGCAGCTGCAGGATGCCTTCGGCGAGCTCATTAAGACGCATTACCTCGCGCAGAATTTTCAGGTCACTGGCCTGCTGAGGTGACAAATCTGCGGCCAATAAACGCAAATATTCACGACTTTCCGCTTCAAACTGGTTACGCAAGTTGGGTAATGGAGCCTGCGCCGCAACCCGGACAAGTTGGCGAAAGCGTTGCAGAAGTCGCCGTCGCTCCCAGTCATTACCCACTGGAAAAATGAGATAAAAAGCAATTCCCACTATAAATACTGCCAGCAATTGTGCGGTCCCATTATTCAGCAATGCGCTATAAGATATTTCCTGCTCATCTCCCGGAATGGCAAACAGGGGGAAAAATATACCAAAACCAGCCGCAGTGCCTGACCACCGGGTACGCGTCAACAACCAAGGAGGGATTAACAAAAACGGCAACAGTGCAAGAGCCAGCATGGGAAAACCCGATATTCGCGGTAAAAACTCCAGACTGAACAGGAGAGCCGAGAGGAAGGCAGTGAGTACACCAAACCCCATCTGCCGCACCGAAGCCAGCGGATTGGGAAAGGTGGAAAATAACGCGCTGAGGACTACGGCAATAATGACGGCTTCGGGACCAGAAGGCCACGCCGTGTTTAACCAGAAAAGCGAAACCACCGCAACAACAACCATGCTGCGCAAGGCCGCGCTCAAGGGCTGGGCTATTTCTGTAGGCGGACGGTCAAAAGAGGCGTGCCAATGTTTCCCTTGTACTCTGGCAATTGCCAGCGGTAAGGGGGGGACCGCCTTGATTGCCCCGGGACAAAGCAATTGCCCATAACTGACCATATAGCGCCGGAATTCAGCCAGAAAGCGGGTGAGTAACAGTATCAGACTATCGAGAGCCAGTCGTTGATCAGCATTCAGGTCATCCAGCAAAGAGATCCGTAATTCATCCAATTGCTGCACGGTCCTGTTTTGCAGACTCTGCAACTGATTTTCTGCAGCAATAATTTCGCCATTCTGGATTTGTTGTTGTATCTCCTGAAAATCCAGACGTATCGAATCGATCAAATTTTCAGTTTTGATACGCACCGGCGCGAGCGTATCGCGTTGCAATCTGCGAATATGACTATTCAGCAAATGCAGCGAACCCGAAGCAAACATCATGTCGGCAATCATCTGCCGAACGCGCATATTTTTACGGCGTCCGCGACTACTTTCAAAAAACGCCCCGGAACGATAACTATCCAGCTGCAAAATCTCCTGAATCGCTTCAAGATGCAGGGCAATCCAGTCAGCCCTCGGCACGCCGCCCTGCAGTACGCGCAAGGTGTTGCGCAAAAAATGCAGCAGGCGCGTTTGTGCCGTCTGCTGCAGCAGATCTTCCAGCGGTTGCGGAAAGACAATGGCACTCATGACCGAGGCCACCATGATCCCAAGCATCACATCGCTCAGGCGAGCAACGCCAATATAAAAGGCATGCTCAGGATCCAATGCCGCAGGCAGCCCGACCAGAGCAGCAGTGTAACCAGCCAGCACAAAGGCGTAGGCCTGAAAATTACGGAAATAACGCGCCCCGGCAGTGCAAAATCCCACCCAGAGGGCCAAGCCGGCAAGAAATCCCAGTCGTTCATCCGGAAATGTCGCTACCAGCAACAAGGCGACAATACTGCCTGCAATAGTACCAATCGCCCGGTAAAAACTCTTGGCCAGAACCATCCCGTTACGCGACTGCATCACAATAAACACGGTGATTACGACCGTACTGGGAGAGTCCAGCTGGAATCTATAAGCCAACCAAAGACCAATCAGCGCTGCAGCGGCTGTCTTGGCCCAGAAAATCCAGGTTTGCAGATCGTGCTGGTAAAAACTCTGCCAATATTGGCGACTGGCAAGATTCAGGGTACTCATGATGGAGAATGCGGTCCCGTCCAGGTTTTTGGAATCACCCTTCCCCCCAGAGCGGCATAGAGTTTGATCAGATTCTGCCGGGCATAAGTATCCAGGCGAATTTGCTGCATCTGATTGTCGATGATCGGCAGTTGTGCCGTCATGACTGGCAGGCCATTACTGAGACCCGCTTGATATCTTTGTTGTTGTAAAGCCGCGCTGCGCGACAAGGCTTGCGCACGCCGCTGTAAGATTTCCCGCTCCTGACTGGCAGACTGCAATTGCCTCAGACTGAAAGCGACTTGCTGCAAAGCCTGTAACAAGCTTTTTTGATATGCGGCGCGAGCCAGCTGATATTTCGCCTGACTGGCATCAAAGTGGCCCCGCAGTCGCCCCCCGGTAAACAATGGCAAACTGATGGCTGGTCCCACACCTGCTTGTAAGGACCCCGGATGCAAAAAAGTAAACAAGCCACCTGCCGCTGCCAAACCACCCGCAAAAGCCACCAGATTGATATCGGGATAATAGGCATCGCGGGCAATATGCACCGCTGCAGCAGCCGCCTTGATGGTCATCCGCTGAGCGACAACATCCGGCCGTTCGGCAATCCATTCAGCCGGAACAGTGCTGGGTTGCTGCCAATGGGTCTGCAACAGATTGGGCTGATAATGACGCAGCATCAAGGGGAGTTGGACACCCACACCGCACAGTGTTGCCAAGGCCTGACGATTACTGTCGTACTTGGCTTTTTGTGCGGCTATTTCCTGCTCCAAACCCGCAAGACGGGCGACACTTGCCAGACTGAGCAAGGAATCACTGAGGCCATGCTGCTGTCTTTCTTTTTCGATTTGTTCAAGCCGCTGCAAGATGTGTTGCTCGGCCTGTAAACGCTGCAGAATGGCAGCACTGGCATCTATTGCGAGAAGCTGTTGCAACACGGCATTTTCAAGAATCAACCTGGCAGCACGCCGTTGCTGTTCGGCTGCCTGCAAGCGCAGGCGCGCCTCCTTGACCTGCTCCTGCTCCTTGCCCCAAAGATCAAGATGAAAAGAAAAATCAAACTTTAACGAATTGTTCCAGGAGGTTTCTCCGGCATAAGGTGGCAAATAAAATTGATTTTTGGTCCAACGGCTTACCCCAATCTGACCGGTGCCCTGGAGTTGTGGTTCGCGCTGCGCTCCCGCTTCGCGCAAGGCAGATAAAGCCAGGGCTATCCTGGCTTTCGCAGCAAGCATGTCCGGATTTTTTTCAAGAGCCAGTTGCATGATGTTTTGCTCTGGCTGATTGAGTAAAGGACGCCACCAGTCCGCAACAGAAGCTACAGACGATTTTTTTTGTGTCAAGTCACTGCCAAGCTGTAAATCCTGCAATGGGGTAGGTTTTGCCAGATGCGGCATGGGCGGTGCACAGCCAGCCAGCATCAACGCTGGCAGCAAGCAGCCCAGGAAATGCCAGGATTTCAATCATGTTCTCCCGTAGAAGATTTTGGAGCGTGGCCCGGAACCGGTAATTGTCGGCAGAGCCGATAGAGCAAAATGAAAGTGTATTACAGCATTTGCTGTCTGATCCAGTTCGGCAAGGACTTCCATGCTTGATCTTCTGCCGGATCCAGCACCAGATTCGCACGCTCTCTTTTAAACCAGGTGTCCTGGCGCTTGGCCAGCTGACGCGTTGCCGCCAGGGCTGCCGCATAAGCTTCTGCCGCTGTAAACTCGCCATTCAGGCGGGCAAAATATTGGCGGTAACCCACTGCCCGCATGGCTGGAAGATCAGGAGCGTAGTGACGTTGCTGTAAAGCCGCCACTTCTTCCAGGAAGCCCTCCTGGAGCATCAAATCCAGTCGTTGCTGAATACGGTCATGCAGCCAGGCGCGAGGCGGACGTAACAGGATTTTCAGTAGTGGTCCGGGGAAAGCGCCCTGCCACTGCCGCGATTGACTTAACGTTGCCCCGGTTTGCTGAATGATTTCCAGCGCACGCTGAATACGTTGCTGATCATGTGGCTGAATGCCTGCCGCCGTTTGCGGATCAAGAGCAGCCAGACGCTCATGTAATGCCGGCCAGCCCTCTTGCGCGGCTTCTTCCAGTAATTTACCCCGTATCTGCGGATCGGCAGGAGGCAGCTCGTCAATACCACGTTCCAGCGCCCGGAAGTACAGGCCGGTGCCCCCCACCAGCAGGGGGATGCGTTCCCGGGCGCGTGCCCGGGTGATGCAAGCCAGGGCATCTTCCCGAAAAAGTCCGGCGGAATAGGGTTGATCCGGTTCACGAATATCCACCAGAGCATGTGGATATTGCTGCCTTAGTGCGCAATCCGGCTTGGCGCTGCCAATATCAAAATGACGATAAACCAGCAGGGAATCGACGCTGATAATGTCTACCGGCAGCTGGTTGGCAATATGCATGGCCAGTGCTGTTTTGCCACTCGCCGTAGGCCCCATCAGGAACAGGGCGGGAATCATCGGCCACGCAAAAACAGGCGGTCAAGATCCGCCAGAGAAAATTGCACAACCGTAGGCCGACCGTGATTACACTGTCCAAACCGTGGCGTCGCCTCCAGCTGGCGCAGGAGACTGTTCATTTCATCAAGGTTCAGACGCCGACTGGTCTTGATGGCCGCCCGACAGGCCATTTCAGCCAGTACCGGATTACCTTCCACGTCGCCCTGCCCCCAGGGTTTGTCCATATCCAGAAGCTCCGCGACCAGTTGCGCAAAATTGCGCGCATCCAGGGAGCGCAAAGCACCATGAATAGCCAATGTGCCCGGCCCGGCTACGCTGATATCCAGACCAGCAGCTCGCAATGCCTCCTGCCGCTCTTCAAAACAGGCCATTTGTGCGGCGGTAACATGCACATATTCGGGAATCACAAATTGTTGTTTATCATCCAGTTGACAGTCTTTTTTCATTTTCTCGTAAAGAATGCGCTCATGCGCCGCATGTTGATCCACCAGAATCATGCCTTCCTGATTCTGCGCCACGATAAAGCGGGCATGAATTTGCGCTACGGCTTGCCCCAGCGGATATTCCGG
>NZ_JBYCKP010000395.1:0-4775 GCF_057473445.1 Acidithiobacillus sp. TH-A36
AAGCCGGGACGCCGGGCTAAAGTCAGATAAATGAGTTTGAGAAAGTTCTTGTCCCAACGCACGGTGATACCATATTCCGCCACCCCGCCAAAACCCAGCAGAATCCGCTCGTCCAGGTCTTCCTGCAAGGTGCTCCAGTCACGAATCGGCGCGGTCAGCCAGGCTTCCGGCAGCGGTTCGATTTTCAGTCCATCAATACCCACTACCGCACAGCCTTCCTGCAACAGGTGTTGAGCCATGGTGAATCCCGCCGGCCCCATGCCTGCCACCAGCACCTTGCGCCCATTATACGGTTGTGCCGCAAATTGCACGGCGCGCAAGGGATTCCAGCGGGTCAGCAAATCATACAGCTCAATCCCCCAGGGGAGGTTGAGGACATCCGTCAAAATGCGGGTTTCAACCTGGGGAATGTTGACCGGGTCCTGCTTCTGGTACACACAGGCTTTCATGCAGTCATTGCAGATGCGATGGCCGGTAGCGGGAACCATGGGATTATCGACCATGGCCATGGCCAATGCAGCGAGATTCAGTCCGTCCCGTTTGAGAATCTGCATTTCCGAAATTTTTTCTTCCAGAGGACAGCCCGTCAGGGTCACGCCCAGAGGATCAACCTTCAGGCCCAGTTCCGGCACGCCTTTTTTCTCGGGGAATCCCCTGGAGCAAAAATCGCCATCATGATCATGACAATAGAGACAATAATGGACTTCGCTCTGCACACTGCGCGGGTCCATGCGTAAATCCGTCAGATGAAAACTGTCGCGGCGACGCAGGGTGCCGTCGGGCGCCACAAATGGTGTACCGGGGACCTGATCGAGCTTTTTGAGTGGTACGAGGGCCTCATGATCAACGCGCTGGGGCAAACGGAAGCTCGACCAACCTGTAACCGCCAGAGCAGCCTGGGGATCCTGAAGGATCAGGGCACACCATTGGGTCAGGCGCTGAATCTCCTCAGCATGGGTATTTTCATCCTTAAGCCAATCTTCACCGAGCCGGGAAATCGCCCACTCACGATCCGTATCCGGCCAGGCGCGTTGGCGTATCTGGCTATCCAGCCATTGATCCAAATCCGCAAAAGTCTCCGGAAATTCTCCGCGATAACGCCGGGCGCGACGCAACACAAAATGCTTTTTGAAATCCATGACCACATCATGGCTGCGGGTTTGTGCCTGTAATTCGGATACTTCTTTTTCCAGGGCGAATAAGCGGGTAATAAACTGTTCCACATGGGGAGCCAGGCGCAGCAGAAATTCGCTTTGTGCCTTGCTCGCCGGAAGCAAACCCTGAGCCCGGTAATCATGCAGGGCTTCGGCGAGTGAACTATCCGCTTTGTTCAGACTGTCGAGAAATTCCTGATCCAGGCGTGCAATGCCCGCATCTGTAAAAAGTTCTTTATATTCAAAACCAACTAAATTCAGCACCCGCATCTCCCCATTCGCGCAGAGGCATACACGCCATCCACTTTCATCAAACTGTCACATTTTGCTGGCATTATAGACACATGTCACGTTTTCAGGACGAAACCATGCCCCATTACCGCAGTATTTTCCTGTCCGATATCCACCTCGGAACCCGGGGCTGTCAGGCAGAAAGTCTGCTCGACTTCCTGCGCCACAATTCCTGCCAGCAATTATATCTGGTCGGCGACATCATTGATTTATGGCGACTCAAGATACGCTGGTACTGGCCGCGCAGCCACAATACTGTCGTCCAGAAAATCCTGCGTCTGGCGCGTTCGGGTGTCGTTGTCCGCTATATTCGCGGAAATCATGATCCCGTCTATGAGCTGCTCTCTGATTATGTTCAGGGTCAGGATGATGAGAGCATTTCCCTGGGCGACATTGCCATTCTCAGTGAGACGGTTCATGACACCGCCGATGGAAAAAAACTCTGGGTGATTCATGGGGATCAATTTGATGCGGCCATGCGCTATGCTACCTGGCTGATTCATCTGGGTGATCATGGTTATACCCTGTTACTCTGGCTCAATCGCCTGCTGCAATCCGCCTTCCGTCGTCTGGGTCTGCGCCGGCACTGGTCCCTGAGTGCCTACATCAAGTACCGGGTCAAAAAGGCCGTACAATTTATCAACGACTACGAACATCTGCTTGCCGAAGAAACCGCCCGCCGGGGTTATGCCGGGGTTATTTGTGGCCATATTCATCATGCTGAACAAAAAAGCATTGACGGAATACTTTATTACAATGATGGCGATTGGGTAGAAAGCTGTACGGCGCTGGTCGAACACATGGATGGCCGGATGGAAATTATCCACTGGCCCATCACGTTGCGTTTTGATCAGGATGTCGCCGCCTGAAGCCGGTTTACCGGCTAAATATCCAGTCGCGATACAAAGCGGGCGTTTTCTTCGATGAAACGCCGACGCGGTTCTACCGCATCACCCATCAACATGGAAAACACCTCATCAGCCGCGATGGCATCTTCCACATCAACCCGAACCAGTCTGCGGTTTTCCGCATTCATGGTGGTTTCCCAGAGCTGCTCCGGATTCATCTCACC
This sequence comes from Acidithiobacillus sp. TH-A36, assembly GCF_057473445.1. Taxonomy (NCBI): domain Bacteria; kingdom Pseudomonadati; phylum Pseudomonadota; class Acidithiobacillia; order Acidithiobacillales; family Acidithiobacillaceae; genus Acidithiobacillus; species Acidithiobacillus sp. TH-A36. The sequence goes on from NZ_JBYCKP010000395.1 coordinate 2,518, forward strand.
GAGACCTTTATAACGCTGAATTTCCACGCCCTTACGGGCATCTGCCAAAAGCCAGTCCATCGCCTCCCGGAAACGCTGAACCACGCGATTTTTCTCGCCCCTTTTGATCACGGCACCAGGATGCATGTTGCCTTCAATATTTTCCGCATATTCAGCCAGATGCCGGTATTCACCGCCCGCGAAAAAATCCTGGTCAAAAAAGCGGACTTCCTGACTGCCATGATGTTCACGCCGGACCACCAGGCGTAATCCGTCCGCTTCGCCGATTTTCTCGACCTGATAGTGTTCTGCGGGTAAAGCGGTTGCGCTCAGGGCCGTTCGTAGTCCTTCCGCAAACTGGTCCCAGTCATCATTACGGGCGGTTTCTGCAGCAATGGGCGGCAGGGTTGCCAGCGCCCAGAGCAGGGTGGCGGGATAACGCCTTTCCAGACGCTGCACCAGGGCTTCAATATTCTGGTATTGCCGCATCATGCCTGCAAGCTGATCCACACTGATGGCTTCACTATTTGCGGAAAGGTGAAATTCAGCACCATGCATGGCGATTTCACGCAAATAAGCTGCCAGTTCCGTATCATCCTTGATATAGCGTTCGTCTTTGCCTTTTTTAACCTTGTATAAAGGGGGCTGGGCAATATATACATGACCACGATCCACCAGATCCGGCATCTGCCGGTAAAAAAAAGTCAGCAGCAGGGTACGAATATGACTGCCATCCACATCTGCATCCGTCATGATGATGACGCGGTGGTAACGTAACTTGGCCAGATTAAAATCTTCCTTGCCGATACCCGTGCCCAGAGCGGTAATGAGGGTGCCGATTTCATCCGAAGACAGCATTTTATCGAAACGTGCCCGTTCGACATTCAGAATTTTTCCTTTGAGCGGCAAAATGGCCTGATGACGACGATCCCGGCCCTGTTTTGCAGAACCCCCTGCCGAATCTCCTTCCACCAGATAAATTTCGCAAAGACTGGGGTCTTTTTCCTGACAATCGGCCAGTTTACCCGGAAGGTTGGCAATATCCAGAGCCCCTTTGCGGCGCGTCAATTCACGCGCCTTGCGGGCGGCTTCCCGAGCCCGGGCGGCGTCGACGATTTTCGCGGCAATAGCCTGGGCTTCCTTGGGATGTTCATCCAGAAAAATGGTGAGGGCCTCGGCCATGGAAGATTCGACCACCGGTTTCACCTCACTGGAAACCAGTTTGTCCTTGGTTTGTGAAGAGAACTTGGGATCTGGCACTTTTACGGAAAGTACCGCCGTCAATCCTTCCCGGGCATCGTCACCAGTGACGGAAACCTTGGCTTTGGCCAGGGTTCCTTCTCTTTCCATATACTGGTTGAGGGTACGGGTCAGGGCGGCGCGAAATCCGGCCAGATGGGTTCCGCCGTCATTCTGGGGAATATTGTTGGTGTAGCACAGCACGGTTTCGTTATAGCCTTCATTCCACTGTAGCGCTGCTTCTACAACAATTCCATCGCGTTCGCCGGCAAGGCTGATTACATGCGGATGAATGGCGGTTTTACTGCGGTTGAGATGTTCCACAAAGGCGCGGATGCCGCCGTGGTAATGGAAAATTTCTTCCCGGTTCACACGTTCATCCAGGAGCGTGATGTGTACTCCGGAATTCAGAAAAGCCAGTTCGCGCAGACGCTTGGCCAAAATTTCAAAGTGGAACAGGGTATCGGCAAAAACCTCCGGAGAAGGTTTGAAACGGATGATGGTACCATGCCGGGTGGATGCTTCGCCCCGGGCAATAGGCGCCAGAGGGGCGCCATCCGCATAGGACTGGGTCCAGACAAATCCATCCCGGTAAATGCGCAGCTGCAGGGAAATGGACAGGGCATTCACTACAGAAACGCCGACACCATGCAATCCACCCGAGACTTTGTAGGAGTTATCGTCAAACTTGCCACCGGCATGCAGGATGGTCATGATGACTTCAGCGGCGGAGCGACCTTCTTCGGCATGAACATCTACCGGAATACCCCGTCCGTTATCACTGACGCTGACCGAACCATCATCATGAATAATGACCACAATGGTATCGCAATGCCCACCCAGCGCTTCATCAATGGCATTATCTACCACCTCAAAAACCATATGATGCAAGCCACTGCCATCATCAGTGTCGCCAATGTACATGCCCGGGCGTTTGCGTACTGCTTCCAGCCCTTTCAACACCTGGATACTGGAAGAATCGTACTTTTGCGTCATATTACTATTTCCTTTTCAAGCTGGCCCTGGGCCAGATAAAAATG
>NZ_JBYCKP010000396.1:0-2062 GCF_057473445.1 Acidithiobacillus sp. TH-A36
CAAGAAATCAGCATGGATGCTGGCTTCATTCACACCGTCATTTTTTCCAGTGAGGCTTTTGCGCTGATTCGCTGGCGTCCTGGGGAAGACTCCAAAAAACATATTTTCGAACCGAGCGAAGACCGCTTATGGAACGTGCTGTGGATGGCCCAATTAGCCATTCGCGCCAATCCTGATGCAGAAGAAACGATGTTCGCAGCGCGTCTGATGCCAAAAGTTGGCGGCGGTCAATACCCGGAAATCGCGCGTTTCAGCGCAAAATGCACCACAACCATTGATGGTCGCCCGGCGGTCAAAATAGACCTGGCTTAATTGATTGAACAAGCCTGCGTAATACTTCCACAATCACATTATGCAGGCATTCAAAGAACGTTCTGTAAGGCGTTGCGATCCTCAGAAACAAAGGAGTAATATCTTGTATATGAGCACATGGAAATCACCAGTAGCCTTGTACAAGGCTCTCGTTGAGGCGAAAGTCTCCACAGATACCGCGACTGAGGCCGCTCAGTCCGTGGTGGATGACATTCGAACAGTGATTAATAACCTGGCTACCAAGCAGGAATTAACGCAAGAGATTTTGGCAGCCCGAAAAGATCTCAGGCACGAAATCCTGCTGACCAAACGTGAGCTTCAAAATGAAATTCACGCGACAAAGAACGAACTTCAAAGCGAAATTCGTGAGACGAAGAGCGAGATCCAAGCGACGAAAATCGAACTTCAAAGCGAAATTCACGCGACGAAGAGCGAGATCCAGACAACGAAGATCGATCTTCGCGCTGAAATCAAAGTGCTGGAAACCAAAATGGATAGCAAGTTTAAAATCATGCAAGTTTACATGGTAATCATCGGCATATTGGCGGCCTCTTCCAGCCCGATTTTCGCCCCTCTGGTCAAAGTTATCGAACACCTGCTGTAATCCCCTCTCAGGATAAGCACTGTATCCAGTGCCATCCTGTACCTTCCCTAATATCGCGTCATAGTCCTCGCATCATCAACGCGCAGTCCCCCATTTCATCGAAAAATCTCCGATGGGAGGATGGGGATGTACGTCTTTTGTGTGGATATGTCGCCTTCACCTCAATACCCGAGAATCGCGCGTTTCAGCGCGAAATGCACCACACCCCTTGATGACCGGCCGACGATCAAAATAGACCCGGCCTGATATTTTCAACTTCCAATCTCGGCATGCTGCGGCTGTTGTAACCAGTCGTGATTGGACCTGCAAAAAGGAGTTTTTATGTATAGCACTGAAAAAGATCACGAAGTCGTTATTGTGATGGAAGGCGGTTTAATCCATGAGGTCATGATGAACGAGGCCGCAAAGGCTCGCGTCAGAATTACCATCGTGGATATGGACACAGAAGGAACAACCCTTGATGTCCATACCGATCTGTCCGGAAACGAAATCACCATCGAACAATACGGTGAAAAGAACTCTAGCGGTCCATGCGAATACATGGACCATATCCTCAGTCTGGTAAAGGAGTAAATCATGGAAGTAGTCGTCAGCAGCATCGTAGAAGGCGTCAACCCCCGTCGTTACTTTGACGAGGAGGAGATGCAGGAGCTGACCCGCAGCATTAAAGCGAACGGCATCTTGCAACCTATTGCTGTACGTCAAAATGCCGAGGGCAAATACACCATCATGGCGGGGCACCGTCGTTTTCGTGCCGCGCAAACGCTGAAATTAGATAAAGTCCCAGTCCACCTGGTGGACGGAGACGAAGATGAGATCGCTCTCATCGAAAACAGCGTCCGGGCCGATATGAGTCCTGCTGAGGAATGTGAGGCCGCCGCCAAAATCCTCCGCAAGATGAAAGGTGACATTGTGGAAGCGGCGATCCATCTGGGATGGACCGAAGACAAGCTACGCCGTCGGGTCGCCTTGTCTGCCTGCAGCCAGAAGGTCCGTGATGCGCTTGCAGAACGGAAGATCAAATTGGGCATTGCCGAGTTGCTGGCAACCGTTCCGGAAACCGAAAATCAGGACAAAGCGCTGGAAAAGATTGTTGCCAATAATCTGAGCGTCGTCGAAGTCAAACACTTCCTGGCCAAGCTGACG
>NZ_JBYCKP010000397.1:0-1295 GCF_057473445.1 Acidithiobacillus sp. TH-A36
TTTATTTGGTGCTGGCGAGAGGAATCGAACCCCTGACCCACTGATTACAAATCAGTAGCTCTACCGACTGAGCTACGCCAGCTTGTACATACTTGACCATCAATCTGGTCATTATATCTTGATGCCATTACATGTGGCAACGCGTCAACAACAGACAAATTATGCAACCGTATTTTATCACGCAAGTAGATTATAACAATTTGATTTTATTTATTTTTATGTAGATATTAATATTGAAGAGATAACAAATCGAGCCTCTCAATGAACTCTGGCCTAAGCCTGCAGATCCGGCGGTGCTTCATGATGACGGTGTAATCCTATCCACAACAAGGCACCCGGCAGACTGGTCAGGACCATGGTGAAGCCGAGCAACAGGGAAAGCGCCAACGCCTGATCATGACCCATGTGCAAATAGCCCAGATAGAAAACCATCAGGCCTTCTCGCAGCCCCCAACCGGCAAAGGATATGGGTAGGGCCAGAAACAGACTGATTACCGGCCACACTACCCAGAGTGCCACGGCGTCCGGGGCCTCACCCAGAGCATGGGCGAGCAACCAGAAGGTCAGAACCGATATGCACTGAATCGTAAAAGACAGAACAATGGTCGCGCTCAATGCCAGACGATGGCGCAGCAGTGCGCTCATCCCCAACCGAATGTCATGAAGCTTGTCGCCGAGTTTTCCCGAAATTTTTTCGAGAAAATTCAGCAGCGGGCTTAAAATAAGAAGAACAATAAGTGCATAGGCAAAAAGCAGAATCCCGATGGTCCAGCCCATTTGCGGGAGCAGCCCCACCCTTGCTCCACCCAGAGCAAAGGCGACCGCCGCAATGATAATCAAAGCCCCCATCCCCATAAAGCGGTCACCAAAAACTGCTGCGAGCGCCAGCGGCATGGAACCGGTTTGATGACGGGTGTACCAGGCACGAATCACATCACCGGAAACCGCCCCCGGCAATACCTGATTAAAATAGGCCCCAACCCAATTCAGCCGCAACAACCAGAGGATGGGAGCCGTACGCTCCATAGCCAACAGAATAATGCGCCAGCGAATAACCGATACCGATAAATTCAGGGCATAGGAGGCCATGGCCGCGACAAACCACCAGGGCCGCATTTCTGCAAAACGTTGACTGAGCGACGGCCAGTCGGTGTTATGCAAAAGCCAGAACAGAACGCCAATGGTAAAAACAATTTGCAGCAGCAGTTGCCATCGGGTGTGGAGTTTTTTTCGGGACATGCCTGACTTTCAAAAGTGAATCAAGGGTCGGACTCTATGCGAGACCGCGCAGTGCT
>NZ_JBYCKP010000398.1:0-1449 GCF_057473445.1 Acidithiobacillus sp. TH-A36
AATGAAGCCACGGGACTTCCTGTGCAGCTGGTCATTCCCCATAACGAACAGAGTTTTGTCGCCGATGGGCGCGCTGGCAAATTTGACTTCGCCCTGCTAACCCCCAGAATGGTCGCCATGGAAAAAACGCAGATGCTGCCTATTGCCCGGTCAGTTCCACGCAGTGACATGCATGGCCTGGCGGTTATTCGTAGGGATATGCCGTCATCCGGCGCTGCGCCATCCACGGGTCCCCTGCGCATTGCTTTTGCCAGCCCTTACTGCAGTGCCCGCTCACTGGCTAAAGCCAAACTGCTCCGCCTGGCCGGTAACAGACCGGTGATATGGGTACCAGAAGGTTCAGAGCACGCTGTTTTTACAGCACTGGCAGAACACCGTGCAACACTCGGCATAGTCCGTACAGCTACGGTCATGGCCCTGGAAAAAGAATTACCCGGTATCTGGTCGACTGTCCAAAGCGCTGGCCGGGCACCAGTATGGACCCTGGTCGGCAAACGCCAGCTACCGCTCAGAATACACAGCGCGGTCAAACAACAGGTTGCCAAAATGCCCCTCAACGTGCTGGACACGGCCGGTTTCATGCGTTTCAGCATTCTGCCTTATGCCTAGTTCGAGCAAGGCTTCAGGACCAGACATTCCCGCTTCCTCAAAAAACCAGGAGGTTTGGAAAACTCGGGCAGCCGTTGTACATATTTTCCAGCCAGTGATGCACTTTTGGCAAAATATGTCCTGGCGAGCCAAAAGCATGACTTTTGTGCTGCTTCTGGTGGCTCTGATTTATTTATCAATCTCCATATTTTTATACACCTCCGTACGCAACGATCTCACCAATCAGGTACAGACCGAACTGCTGCGGCTGACAGAAACACTGGCCAGCTCGGCAGCGGATCCTCTCCTGCTGAAAGATGGTGGAAAACTGGGCAAGCTGGCAGAACTGCACAATCCTTTGGTGCAAACAGTAGTCATCACCAATAGCCGAAATGTCGTGGTAGCCAGCCCCGATATCCGCCAGTTGGGACAAACCCTCCCTTCATATTTGTCCAGAGCCAACGCCCATCAGGCCGATCACTTCGCTGCGCCCATTCTGGCCGGAGGTAATCAGCTGGGCTCTGTATATCTCCAGGGCAATCAGAAACATATTAACAGACTGGTGAACCGGCGCCTGGATAGAACCACCAGTCGGTTGATTGTACTTGGCTTGATTACCACATTACTGGGTCTGTTGGGGGCCTATCTGGTCAGTCTGGCGATGACGCGCCCAGTATTAAGACTACTGGATGAAATTGAAAGCATGGAAGACCGTCTTGGCCTCGACAAAAAGTTCACCCTGGTTCGCCCTCCCCAGTCGGGCGACGAACTGTACCGTCTGGAATGGGCTTTTCGCTTCACCGAACAGCGCCTCAGGGAACACTTACTGGAGCTTCGTCAGCTGCACCAGCGCCAACAGGC
>NZ_JBYCKP010000399.1:0-16544 GCF_057473445.1 Acidithiobacillus sp. TH-A36
AAGTGCCCACGATCAATCGTAATGGGTGCCCACCATCAATCAGAATCACTGCCCACGATCAAACGGAATGGGTGCCCACGATGCCCCGGAATACGCACTGGCACCCGACGCTATGTATGACGCCATCAAAACGCAGGGAAAGTGGGTGCTAAATGGCTGAGTTTGTTTTTTCGTCGCATGTCAGTGCCATGACCACGGAGAACGAAACCAGCAAAATCAGACTGTCTGTCTCAGCCCGCTCAGCGGCTGTCAGACAGAATGATGCATTGTGTCTCGTCAACCCACAGGAGGCCCCTCCCGTGTTACCTGACCTACCCCTTGTTATGCAGCACCGACAGCGTGCATCGAATTTGCGTTAGGGTTCCACATCAATCATGACTGACGAAATCCTCAAACATCCACGAGCCGAATTACGAGCTGCAGCAAAAGCACTCGACGGCATGCGAAACGCTAAGTCATTAGAAGACTTCGAGACCGAGTGGAAAGAGCTACTCGGGTGTCTCGAAAAGGTTTGGAACAAAGTTGAACGGACTTGCCAACCAATGCGTGATCGCTTCGAACCTTGGCAGAGCAAATACCATCGCCTTCGAAAGAGAGACATGCTATTGCGCTACCTCAAACAAGCACGCGATGCTGATAACCATTCGATCCAAGATTTCACAAAGATTGAACCGGGCTCACGCAGCATTCGCTTCGCCAACCCATCTGGAGGCTACATCAAGCATATGGAGATGCGTGGAGGTAAACTTATCGCCTACGAGGGAGACCCCATAGTTGTGGAAGATAAGGCACCGCATCCAGTGGCGGTTCGGGTACAAAACCATGGTGAATGGTTCAACCCGCCTACCAGCCACCTCGGGCAGCCGGTTACAACGCTTCACCCGGTCACACTCGCCGAGCTTGGACTGAAATTCTATGAAGAGTATGTCAATGACGTTGAGCGCAAATTTTTCAAAGTGTCATAACTTATCGCCAAACTCAAAAAATAGGAATTTTAATTTTTTATGGAAAACGAAAATAATAAACTAACGAGATTTTTATGTATAAAAGAAAATCTTGATATTGATTACATCTTTGAAACAATAAAAAGGATAATATTGTCAGCCATTGTAACGTCTTCTGCACGTTTTTTTATTTATGACGGAGATGATGCATTTGGATATATATTAATGCTTTCAGGTCTTCTTTTATTTGCTATGACATTCATTAATATTATCTATTTATCTTGTTCATATATAAAGACATACTTAAACAATAGCAACCCAAATAATATGGAAATTATAATATTATATGTGTTTTTTGGCGCCTTAATATGCATTATTTTTTTTATTCTTGGTGATATTTACATGATGATATTCAGCATCGATGTTAGCAACATAAATAAAATGTTAATTTACTACAAATAGAATTACATAATAGTTCTTCCTTTCCCCGCCTGTTAAACGGATTTTTGCAGATGATGCCCGCATAACCGGGGATTTTGTATGAAACGCCTCAAAAAGTATCAGTAGTAACCGAACCATCTGGGCACTGCTCGTGAAAGATACGGAATATGTGGCAAGTCACACAATAAGTGCGGCTTCCATATCGTAACGGTTACAGAATTGTTGAAGTTCAACAAAAGGCGTTGCGCAGGCTGATAAACGATTGATGGCAAAACAGGTCAGACCACGGAAGAGAGAACCTGGTAGTTACTTGTCCTTCGAGGACGTGTTACAGATAAGGACTTTTCCGGCGGATTCCATCGGGGCCAGCAGGCTTATTATCCTGCATCAAAGGCCGGATATAAGACAGCAACCCGACCTTAATATGCCAGACATCGAAAATCATCTTGCACACGTGGAGGCATCCATATAATTAATTTACCAGTTAACTAGGCTCCCGTTAGAATAGTAAGTATCAGTTTCTGATTTAAGTATATAACATCCCTTGCCCATCTGATTAACAAAAATTGAACCCTTACCATGAAAAAGATAGAAGTTCCCACCATCGCCATTTTTCCCGACCTTTATCAATTCAAACGAGCTACTTTTCTCGAGATCTGATACAATATTTAAGCACATTGTTGGTGTGTCAACCTGACTATAGCTATAGGAGACTGAACATGTATTTTTGATCGAGTTTGGAATCCCAACTATTCTCATCGGAGATGAGTATCGTGAATTTGTACCATATCCGAAAAGATTTATAGTGTCACTTCTTACATCTTTGTTATTTTTTGGCGTCCATATAGATATATAATCATGCGTCACGTTGAAATTACCATCTAAAAATGATACTACTTTTTCAATTGGTTTTGCGCATATTGTATCACCGCCAGATAACAGGTGTCGATATATATAGCTGCTTGTAGTTGCTAATGATGTTGTTGGCACAAAAATAACAGCAAAAATTAAAATCGTCTTTTTCATTTTTATCATCCGTTAGTTACATGGTTATGCTATAGCCGCATCTAAATAGTATTTTCTTCACGTTTTTTACATACTGTCAAGAGGTTTATTGAGAAAATTCTACCTAGTCGTGCTCAATCAAATTAATAACGTGTTGTGCCAGTCTTCCTGCACGACCACCTTGTGCCGCCGCTTTCTTCCACCACTTTATGGCGGCCATCGTATTCTGTGGCACACCATGGCCCTTGTAGTAGGCAACCCCCAGATTATCTTCCGCCACGGCATTTCCCTGGGCGGCAGCCTTCTCGAACCAGTAGTCCGCCTTCGCGTAGTCCTGAGACACCCCTTGGCCGTGGTAATAAGCATCCCCTAACTCATTTTCCGCGAAAGCATTCCCTTGCAAGGCTGCCTTATCGTACCAGTAGTTCGCCTTTACATAGTCCTGAGACACCCCTTGGCCGTAGCTGTAACAAAGCCCTAGGAGATACTCCGCCTGAGCATATCCCTGCACAGCCGCCTTCTCGTACCATGAGTACGCCTTCGCATCGTCCTGGGACACACCTTGACCAAGGACATATTCAAGCCCTAAGCTTACTTCCGCTCTAGCAATTCCCTGATCTGCAGCCTTCTCGAACCAGTATTTCGCCTTCGCATAATCCTTGTTCCTAATACCAATAGGTACCCAACCACGTTTGGGCTACCGAATCACCAGTCTTCGCCGCATATTTTAGCTTTGCTAGATCCATAGCACTTCCCTTGTATGCAGATCTTGACAGCTGTTCCGCTTGCGTGCTGGTCATCGCATAGGCACTGCCTATAGAAAGCAGCCCTATGAGCGCCAACGGGATAAGAATACGAGCCTTCATTCCATTCTCCTTTGCGGATTAAATCCTCTGATTTTTACAAAAGCTTACTAAGGATTGCCTTTCAGCATAGCGTGGGGCCTCGGCAGACACGGAAAACACTCTCTGCAATTGTTACCGTAGACCCCATAGACAGAACATTGGGTGATACATCTGCGTGCCTAATACCAACTTTTTTTGTGCGGTTTATAACAGTGTGCCAATGAGTTCACGCAACGCTGATAATTATTATGTTCATCCGACTTCGTTTACTATGTTGATCTGTTCTATACAACCAGAACCGCCGTTGATGGGCCTGAATGAGACTAACGAGCCGCCCACTGTACGGCCAATAATGTAAGCGTGTCCGGCATTCGATACCGCTGTGCTATTTTGCATTTCCGATTGGCATGTGTGATGAAGAAATAGCGCGGTATCAAATGATGAATATTGGCAAGAATCGTTTGGTCCGGTTTTTGTTATCTCGCTAATTTGACTTATGTTTCCAGTATAGTCCTCTATGACTATTCCATTTACGTATTTACCTTTACCCAGCGATTGGACTTTTGTGTACCAATTTCCTCCTTTCCCTTCGTTAATCCAGCTGTCTATCAAACTTTGAGATTCTGAGATGGTATTACCACATCCATAAAATCCTTCTTTATGGGCCAACCCTAAGGCACCATTACCAGCTAAGGCAACACTAGGGTAAAGAGCCATAAACGCAATAACAAGAAACTTATTTTTGGCATTTACTCTCATTATACTATTCTCCTTATTAGAATCTAACACATCAAAATTTCGTTAAAAATACGGGTATACGTAACCGCGATGTCATTCTGCCATACAAGAATGGTGCTATATCTGATTAAAACGCATTACTGTGCGCCTGTGCCTCATGCGCTTCATGCTGCATTTTTTGCGCATGCATCTGTGCTTCCATCCGCGCTTTATTGGCCACGTTTTCAAGATCCAGATAGGTCGTGGTACTCGGCCAGCCCCGAATGACACGAATGCGCATGCCATTACCTTCATTCCAGGTGGCCGTGACATCCCCCAGTCCGCTGGAACCGCTTTCTTGAGTGGGCGCGCCATATTTGTCTTCCACCATGTGAATCACCTTGTTGACCAACTGCGTGTTCATGAAACTTGGGAAGACATATTGAGCGTATGCAAATTTATTGTTGGTTGTATATCCCACCAACAATTTATGGGCGCCAGGCATCTGCCCATTAACCCGATAGATGTCATACCACCACTGACTGCCTACCTGGACAGGCGTTAATCCGGCTTTTTGTAGAGCAGGCTGAAGCGTGTTACGTGTGGCATTGGCCAGAGGCACACCGAAAAGTTCAAGAGGTGCCGCGACAGCGAGACTGCTACACATTATTAGCCCCACTCCCAGCAGGGATGCCGTTTTATTCATCGTGATCTCCTTGTCTTTCTATGGGGCATGGTTTCGGCAGGCGGGAGATAAGCCATCAACAGCGCAGTGGCGAGCAGAAGCTTTAATGTATTGAGTCATATTTTCCCGGAGTGCTGCAGATTTTATTTGACGAATATCTGGCAATTCACCGTAATTTGTCAATTCCCGAGCACGGAGCGGGATGTCTCAGCACGAAATAGGGGGCTATATAAAGGGACCCAAAATTCCCCTGAAGGAGTCCCAACCTGTCTAGCCGCACGCAGAACCTTACGGTTTTGCTGTGCCAATCGTCCTACATGACCGCCCTGTACCGCCGCTTTCTTCCACCCAATTAGGGCGGTCCTGGTATTCCGGGACCCGATAAATTATATCCGTTCGTTATAGAACTCATCCGGACATTTACCCAGGCGGTTGCCCTCCCAGTCCATAGACCGAATCAAGCCCTTTATTCTGGCTGGTTGCCTGATGTACCGACAAACGATCTAATTAAAACTTCCCATACCGTAAAAATTTCCGTCAGCATCCGTTCCAGAGCAAGCACCTATCCCATCCTTGACTGGGGCATTATCCATAGGGTCCATATCCCCAGGATTCATACAGGCGGTGAAGTGGATGACTGCGCCATTGCTATAACGCCGCACGCAACTCATGTTGTCGCAATCCGTTGTGAAGCGGCCGGTATCTGGACCGGAGTTTGTGGCGTCTTCCTCCTGGACGATGGCTTTCTGGGCCTGCTGACGCCGCACAATACCCGCAAATTTTGACTGACCGCTTTCTACCTTCTGTGCCCAGTACTGGGATTTTTCAGGATCCTGCGGCGCGCCATGCGTCCCATTTTCATACATGGTATAGAGCAGATACTGGGCCGCAGGAAACCCGGCGTGCGCGGCTTTTCGCATATAGAAATAGCCCTGCTGGGAATTCTTCTGAACACCGTGGGCGCCTTTTATATAGCTAACCGCCAGGAGTAACTCTGCGCGCGGATAGTGGTTGTTGGCTGCCTTAACCAACCATGTTGCTTCTTTTCCGGCATCCTGCTTGAGTGTGCCATAGCCCTGGCCGTACATCAGGGCTAAAAGGAACTCTGCTCCCGGACTATCCTGGTTGGCTGCCGCTTCTATCAGCGATGAAGCCGTGTTTTTCTGCCCGGTCGCGACCATATATCTACCCAGTCGGTATTCCGCATAGACATTCTTCTGGGCGGCTGCCTGGTGCAGTTCTTTTAATGCCTTATTGCCGGCTTTCTTTTCTGCCTCCGTAGGGGCTTTTTGCTGGTAAGTCTTGAGTGCGGTTTTCTCCAGGGACTGCGCTTGCGGGCTACTCATGTTTTTGGGATTGCTTCCACATCCAGACATGAGCGTGAGGATGGACAAGCTGATTATGAACTTTGTTGCGTTATGTTTTGTGGCTATTTTCACGGCTTTTCCTTTGTAGGGTTTTTATAGCTATTTTACGGAATTTTATCCCTATGCGTAAGTGGTTAGCGACGATACCCCAGCCCACGCATGCACAGATCCGTAGCACGGTTAACGATCCCTGCATTCATATTCTCCTCACCAAATTGCGGCGGGATATATCTGGCCGGGTATTCCTCGCAATAAGTGGATCTCCCGTAATCGTAAGTATGGCAATACTGCCGGGCCGGTTGCCAGTACCCCGAAGAAATCATGACGCGTCTCCAGGCAGGCGGGTATTTTGACAGCGCCGATTGCCGACAAGCACTAAAATTCTGTTCCATCACCAGCGAACTGGTCCCCGGGCGTCTCCAAAGCTGCGCACAGCCTGAAAGGGTCAGTGCAACCAAAAACAGGCCAAAAAAGCCGAGATAACCGTGCTTAATCACGTCTCATAACCTATTCACTTCGTTATCATTGCCATGCGCTTCTGTGTGCCCAGGTGGAGCAGAATCCGGCTTGTCCGGTAAAGGCCAATGTTTCCGCATATCCCCTTCATCAAAGCAGATGGGCCCAGCCACAGAGAGAGGGACCGGGATTGTCAGGAACGCTCCGATTCAGCCAGTAGTCGGAGCTAGTCCAATCAGCGGACTGCGGACATGACCAGCCCTACCCACGAGATAGAATAACCCATTCTGTCTCAACCAAGAGAGTAAATCATTCCTGGGCTGAGGTCACCGATGCCGCACCTTTGGCGTGGTGACCAATCAATCCGGGGTAAGTATTTCCACGTTGCTGCGTACCCACAAAAAAACACGGGCCGCTTAAGGGGTCTGAAGTCCAATGGAATGGATAACGTACGCTAAGGCTATTCGTCCGGCTCCGGTTGCTGCTTTAATTGTCGCAAACGATCCAAGATGTCATGCATGGAGAAAATCCGATCGGGATCATGCCGCTCTGAAAAAGTATGGTCATCAATTTGACTTTTTTATATTCCACAAATTACTTGAACCGGCTTGGCACACCAGCAAGAGTGCCCTCCTCAGCCATTTTGGCCATAACGTTTACATCATGCGTCAAATGGCGACTAAGGTAGCCGGCATCATTTTTTGGTAACATCAAGGACCTAAGTTGTTTAAGATAAATGAACATGAACCCCCCCCGCAATATGTCCGCTTCACCCTTATAAACAGACTTTCCCATAGCCAATAATTTTTGTTTAGCGTTAGGATCTAACCTAGATACCAAGATATCCTCAGCATAAAACTTATCGCCAATATTTACTACTTCTTTGATTTTGTTTAGACTGTCATCATTTTTAACCATCAACATACGGTGAGACAGGTTTTCTAATCGTTGAACACCTGCTGCGACAGAGTCATCCGCGTACGAAACCACCGTACCAAGACAACTCACACAGCCAAAGCATACCGCGAGTACTACGTATTTATGTTTCACCGTCCCTCCAATGAGAAATCCCCGCCACAAAAGAATAAAGAGCAGATGCCACAGCTCGCACGAGCCAGCCGTTTTCGGCCAACATTTTCGCTACATAATAAGCAAGCACGGGCGTATTCGCGATAGCCACCGGCTGACTGGCATGGATTACACGCTCAAACTCGTGGGCGTACATCCTCGATAAGGAGTAGCCAGTCATACCTAACCCCGCTCGGCAACATTGATATTATGTTGCGCCAATCGTCCTACATAACCGCCGTGTGCCGCTGCTTTTTTCCACCACGTTATAGCGGTCATGGTATTCTGCGGCACCCCTAAGCCGTGGTCGTAGGCAACGCCTAGAGCCCATTCCGCCCGGGTATATCCTTGCGCTGCAGACTTCTCTAACCAGGAGTCCCCCTTTGCATAATTCTTCGGCATGCCTTGACCGAAAAAGTAATCGTTTCCTAAAAGAAATTCTGCCGATGCATTTCCCTGATCTGCCGCTTTCCTCCACCAGTAGTTAGCCTTCGCGTAGTCCTGCGATCCGTAGTTAGATCCTAGGTCCAACTCGGCTTGGGCGTTCCCCTGATTTGCTGACTTCTCGAACCAAGTATTCGCCTTCGCATAATTTTGCGGCACACCTTGACCGTTAGAGTAGGCAACCCCTAAAGCAAATTCCGCCCATGAATTTCCTTGATCCGCTGCCTTATTGTACCAGTAGATTCCTTTTGCATAGTCTCGCGGTATACCTTGACCGAAAAAGTAGGCTTTCCCTAAAAAATATTCCGCTTGAGCATTCCCCCGATCTGCTGCCTTCTCGAACCAGTAATTCGCCTTCTCGTAACTTTTTTTTACAATCCAATAGTCGCCCAACCATTTCTGTGCCGCAGTATTCCCAGACTTCGCTGCGGCTTCCAGTTTGGATAGATCTACAGTGTTCCCAGCATATGCTTCTGCCATCAACAGTTTTGCCTGAGTACCTGTCATCGCATAGGCACTACCTACAGAAAACAGTCCCATAAGTGCCAACGGAATAACGATACGAGCCTTCATGCGGTTCTCCTTTGAGGACATAAATTCCCTGATTTTCACAAAAGCTTACATAAGGATTGGCTTTCAGCCTAGCGTGGAGCCTCAGTAGACACGAAAAACTCCCGTTGCAATCGTTACCGTAACAGTTATTTCCCAGACTTTCGGATTGATAATCCGATAGTCCGCCGGACACTGAAGCCCGTATCCATGAGGGTTTTTGGTCTTTGAATGAGGCAGATTTGGCCGCTGCGCCCAAGATGCGCCCAAGTGCCCCTTCACAGAAACCCCTATCTGCGACAGGTCATAATAAGGAGCCGTTACGCAGTAACACTGTTCATATTGTGAAGCTCCTGTCCTTGCTGCGTTGTCTCCCACCTCGGACGGTTCACCTCGGCATTCCCAGATGAATCAGAATGGCCGTTTCGATGGCTGTCATATCCGCCTTGCTCAAACTCCCCATCGGATTTTTCAGACGACTTTTGTCTGCAGCCATGATCTGATCGGCCATCGCTTTGCCGGGTTTACCGGACAGCGTAACCAACGCCTCCCCCGGATATTGGCGGCCGGTATTGCTGGTGAGTGGTACCACAACCACGCGGGCCAGATGCCGGTTAGCCGCATCATTGCTGACGATGACGGCGGGCCGGGTCTTACGGATCTCGCTGCCTACCGACGGATCAAACTCCACCCACCAGACTTCACCGCGCTTCATCGGCCATGTCCGCCAGCAGGGCGCTGCACCAGGCTTGCGCTTCCGTCTCCCGCTCCTGATCGGCAGCCATCGCCTGATAGCCCGCATCCAGGGCGGTATCGAGCACATGCGGCCGGAGCAGGTCTTCGATAAACTGGCTCATGTGCCGCCTGCCTACGGTCCGATACAGCCCGTCATACACGGTTTCATCCAGGGAAATGGTCATTTTCTTGTGCATGGCATCCTCGTTATACGTCACACATAATACCACTATAGCACAGTCAGCGTTATCCGCCGTACAGGCGGCTTAGAAGGCCTGGCACCCATCCCGGGGACGCCATCGAGCAGGTCATCCGTTGAATGATCTGTTTTTATCTTTAGGATAGATAATTATTTATGTGAAAAATAAAACAGGATAAATATGGCCCGGGACCCTTGGCACTATCCCCGCACGGATTTGGCGGATCAATACCTGAAAACACTGGATATCTGATCAAAGCGGGCGGTATACGGTAATCATCGTTTTTCCTTGCGCAGGATGAAACGCTATTTTTCCATGAACCTTTGCATGATACAGCGTACCTCTGCCTATACCGCCCACGGTTTTCTCCCGGTATCCTGCGTCACAGGGACAACGTGACCGGGTGACGAAGACAAGGATTTCAGCATGGCAAGCACTACCAGTACCGAGCGGATGCGCAGCAAGCGCCTGCGTGATGCCCAGCGGCTCCGGGATCTCCGTCAGGTGAGCCAGATCAGTGATACTGCCCTGATCGAGCTGCTGGGTATAGCCTATCGCCAGGCCCTACAGGGTAAAGACGGACTTCTGGTACGGGAGCTGCTGGCCGAACTGGAGCGGCGCCTGGAACAGGCCGGGCAGAAAGGGGCGTCAATAGGCGCAAGCGGCTTAGGGCGAGAAGAATAAAAAGAGGCGTGGTCATTCGTCACTGTGACCTGTTTTTTGTGGTATTCTGAAAGTCCATTCACCCTCCCCAAGGCTATGGACCGATGACTGATCAGACTGATACACCATACTCTGACGATGCCCACAACCCCGATGACCCGCCTGCCCACCGCGACCTCTCGGAAAACCGGGTATTTCTTTTGCTGTTGACGACATCCCGGGTGTTATTGCTGTCTTTTCCGGTAGCACTCCTCGACGCCTTTGTCGGACGTTGGGTAGACATGGCGATCAATGTCGGGATTGGGCTGACCAGTGTGTTTCTGCGGATCTTTTTAGGATTGCTGAATCACGAGGCCCCCGATCAGTGGTTTGCAGAACCCCCTATCCTCCGGCTCATTCTCTGCCTGCTGTATGAGACGGAGAGCTGTGCTGCTTTCAAGCGGGAGTTGTTGCAGGGACCGACACGGACCCGTGACCGTCTGTCCCTCCGGCATCGGCCAAAGCCCCGCCTGGCCGGCTACCGCCTGCAGCGCCGGCTACAGGATCTGGAGGATTCCTGATGGTCTTAAAAAACCGGACGCCGCCAGACAAGGCAAACAACATCGCACCCCTCCCCCCTAAAAAACGCAAGGAGCTCTCCGGATGTCCTACCTCCCAGATCGTACATCGTCTTCCCGACCTGCTCAAAAACCCTTTTACGAATTCCAGGATGTGGCCCGGAGACTCCGGCACCGGTCCTGCAAAAATAAGCTCGAAGTCCTCGAAACCCAGATCCTTCTGAGCCTCATCGAGGAGGCCCCTCCGGCAGAGATGGAGCGCCTGCTGCAGCAATGGTGGCAGCGCAAGCAGCTGACGGTGGTTTCCTGAAAAGGGATTTCCTGTAGTGAAGCCATGACCCGGAAACGCAAATCCACAGGCTCTTTCTGGGAGCAGATGCGCTGGCTGGGATGGGGTTATCTGCAGGATTGGCTGTCGACGACGCTACGCCGTCTCGGCGCGCAGCCGGCCCGCCTGCTGCTGATAACCGCCATCACCGCCAGCGTGGTCTGGAGTGCATCGGCACCGCTGGCCCTGATCCTCGCCCTGCCGCTGTTCATGACGGGATTACCGGATACCCGGTTGACGGATCGGCGGACCCTGCGGGTCATCGGCCTGACGGTCCTGAGCGCAGGTATCGTGGTCATGCTCATCCGTGCCGGGTTCCAGGCCCTGATGTTATGGGCGGGTCCGTGGTGGACCCATACGTCCTCGCCGTCTTTGGGTCTACTCAGCGACCGGGCCGTGACCCTCGTGGCCCTGTGGGTGCCGGTGGGTGCCGTGCCTTTGGTCCCCCTATTCATTCTCCCGGATCTTTGCGCGGGGATGTCCCTGAAAACCAGCTTCCAGCGCGGAATGCGGTTTTTCAAGGTCGGCAGCTGTGCCGCGCATCCCCTCTGCCCCAACCATCCGGCCAGCATCCAGCAGCGCTATGCGATTCTGCTACTCACCGCCTGGATGGGGATGTTCATGGTTATCGCCCTGCTGTTGGCGGTCTTACCGGTATCCGGGATCGGAGAGATTCTGTTAGTGGACTGGCTGCTGATTCTCGCTGCACCAACACTCTTCACCGTAATTCATGAGGACCTGCGGGGTATAGATCGGGGAGCGACAACGGCTTCGGAACAGGACGACCGGGAACATAGCAAAAAATAGCTGGAAATTGCTATATAGCAAAACGATGCTATTTTTTTCTATAAAAATACGCTCATGATCATACGGTTACGGATTATCTATTCCTCCCGTGTAGTGTGCTGAGGCCGAAAAGGCAGCGATTTCCGCCAGAATATCCCTCACTGCACGGATGATGACTGCCGTACATGCGCGTTCAAAACGGCCAGGTACGGCCCAAAAATCGGGTATAATAATAATTTTCAAATTAATGAAAGGACCATGACCAGAAAGCTCTACAAAAATATCACTAACCAGGAAGTCCGTCCCTTCGGCATCGCTGGAACGCCCATTAAAAAACGATACTTGACCACCATCCCGATAGACACCTGCCGTTATCGGGATGGTTATGACCGAGAAATTAAAAATTATTTATGGGCAAGAAACGGCATTATGAACGGCCTCAAAAAAGGAAGGCAAGCCTTTTTGCCAGGGCGTTTTGTACTGCGGAATTGTGATCCGTTATGCCGTTTTTGCCCGCATGTCGTGACCTTCAAATTACCGAACCGCAAACAGACTAAAAAGATAACTGCCACCAAAATGCTCGAAGCCGCACCAGAATCCGAGTGGATTGCAAGAGGACATCCATCCCTTTCTATACGCACCATGGGGGAGCGTGCCCGTATTGCCCAGGTACTTTTTGCTGAAGAAGAAAAGGTGCAGAAAATAATGGCTATCGAAAAAGAAATGATGGAATTCACGGATCTAAGCATCGACTTCATGATGCACTTTTTTGCGGAGCTGCACCAAAAGATTCTGCAGCCTTATGAGGATCACTTTTTCTGTCGCTACGACCTCCGCGATGCGGAGGTCTGCGGCTTCTACCAGCCCCTCTGGGGCATGCGGATGGACATTCTGCTCTCCATGCTGCGCGTCGCCTATCGCGTGCTGCGGTATCGATTGCACGCGTACTACAACAAAGTTCTGGGCCCGCACAGCCCGAAGTGGACGGGGCTGATTTTTCCGTCGCCCGCAGGTCGCACGACCCTCGACATTCCACGCTGGCATTAGGTTTATATTTTGAACACTTCGAATAACAAAAATTTCGCGGTTTGAGACGGGCGTATACTCTCTCCATTCGCCATTTTTAGCGAATTTTTCAGATTATCCGGCATTTTCATGATGTTTTCTATGCTTTTTTGCCATTCTTGCGGGTTTCGGAGGGATTACTCCCTACCAAGCCACCTCTTGCTTCAACAAACAGGTAAAGCGACCCATGTTGTAGACCAGATTCATCATCCCAATTTTCACCTTAGCCCGAGCGATCCCTATGGTCCTCAGGATTTTTCCACCTTGCTGCGTGATCGCCCCGAAAACGTGTTCCACGCGCGCACGATGACGGGATCGTCGGGTATTGGCCTTTTCCTGGGCTTTGCTGAGCGGCCGGTTACGGTAGGCCCGCTCATGAATCCGGTTTCGGTATCCCTTTTCCTGTAATAGCCGCTCCGATTCCTCAGAGCGATAGGCGCTGTCGGCAAATACTTCTACGCCAGTATTTTCCGGGTCCAGTAATGTTTCCAGGCACTGACTGTCATGGACGGAGGCATCCGTCACCTGATAGGCGTGGATCAGTTTGTGGCGTTTGTCCACGTTGATGTGGTTCTTGTAGCCAAAGTAAGACTGACCGTTCTTTTTCGTCCAGCGGGCGTTCCGATCTTTCTGACGACCCTTGGCCGGTTGCTCCTGCCACGCGGTAGGGACCTCCCCTTGGTTCACCTGCTCCCGCTCTTCGCGCCGCATGCGTTGCCGGGGAACCGTCACAAAGCTCGCGTCAATGATTTGCCCGGCCCTGGCCGCGTAGCCTGCTTCCCGCAGAAACGCATGAAAGGTCGTGAACAAGCGCTCTGTCAGTTGGGCCTGGGCCAGGGATTCGCGGAATAGCCATAAGGTCGTGTGATCGGGGACCGCTTCTTCCAGCCCAATCCCCAGAAAACGCTGAAAGCTGAGACGATCCCGAATCTGGTATTCAGTCTGCTCATCACTGAGATTATGCAGTTGCTGCAGAACCATCATCTTGAAGAGCAGTATCCGGTCATAGGGCTTCCTGCCACCCGGCCCCTTGGCCTTTGCCTTCGGCATGCTCTCCAGAATCGGGCGGAAGCGCTCCCAGGGAATCAGTCGATTCAGTAATGGCAGACCATCACCCAATAAATCCAACTCTCTCAACCGGCGGTCTCCGGGGAAAAATCCTGTTTGTCCAACCAATCCGGCCATGGCAGCTCTCCTATCCAATCTACTCCCTACATTTTACTGGATATGGGGAGTTTTTCGAACTGCCCTTTCTATGTCCAGCAACACGGGAACCTGACAGAAAAAATCAGGAAGGAGATCCGCCGCAACGGTGAAGTATATCGCGTGCGTGTAATGCCGACCTCCGGCCCGGATTACAATACGTTGGGGGACCCCGACCTGGCCCGTTTTCGACGCTCGATTCTGGCGGCGAAAGAACACATAGAATACCTGGATGCCATATCTGACGAAGCAGAGCGGCTACTTTGGCGTGCGAAGAAGGAGCTATGAGACTCCAGAAAAAAGAAAGCAGGCGAAGAAAAAACAGAAAAAAGTGCATGATAGTCGGTTAAAGCGAAACTCAACAACAGAGTTGCAAAATACCGGAAGGCTCCAAACAACAAGCGTCCCAATAATGGACCGAAAGTGGACCGATAATAGACCGCATTTGGACCACATTTGGACCGACTCTGGACTGATATTGGACCGAGTTTGGACCGAAAGTGGACCGAATAAAAAACAAATACATTAAAAAAACAATAATGTACTTATTTTTATATCGTCAATTATGCGTCTTGTATGTAGACATACAATAGAAATAATTGTAAAAATATCAGTGATTGTTTTGAGCTGCGAGAAATCAAAAGCAGAAAATTATTCATGATAGTCGGTTAAAAGGAAAAGAGGAGAAATCGAGTTGTCAAAAAAGAGCCGTGTCAGAATAGAAACCAGCATCTACCAACGGGCAGAGGAAATTGCAGTGTCCAGGGGGCTTTCATCAGCCACGGTCCTAGACGCTGCTATTCGAGCCGGGCTTGCTGAGATCGAATCCGCGCAACGTTACGATCTGCTCCCAACCGGGATACTGCTAGTCCGCGAGGGAGGCCAGGATGCTCCACCAGCTAGTCGCCGCAATCAGAGGGCGTCAACAGCAAGGACAAAACCCGCAGAGCATAGAGCCAAGGCGCGGGGGAGAGCCCAGTCAAATACTGACAGCCCGCAAACGGCAACCGCCTCACAAACCCAACCATCGGTAGCCCAATCCACACGACAGCCAGCACAACAGGCGTCAGAGGCCACTGCAGGCCCACAAACGGCAGCTACCCCACAAACCCAACCACAGGTAACCCAATCCACGCCACATCAAGCGCAACAGGCACCAGAGCCAGCCACAAGCCCACAAACAGCAGCCACCGCACAAACCCAACAGGTGGAAACCAACACGCCCGTACCACCATTCCTCACAGGCGATATGATCCCATCAGACATTTACGACGACCTCACCGATTACGAAAAAGAATGCCTGAGCCACGAAGCCTTTTTACTGTCCCCGGACGGACAAGTCGTTTTGCGCGATGAGCCGCCCATCGCCAGCGACGGGACTCGCGGAAACCTCACAGGATGGAGAACGCTGTGTGCGGGATTTATTCCAGGAGACGACTTTGATAATTTTATCGGCCTGACATGGAAGATTAAGGATAAGTAGGCGTATAATCGTAACGAGTATTTTCGATTATGGAGAAAAACATGCAGGCATGTGGAATCCACATCGGTTATGGATATGTGAAGCCAAAAAACTAAAATATATTTAGAATAAATTATTTCTCATGAAATTATTCTGTGATCTTCAAAGAACATAAAATATTAGACTCTTCCTGTTTTTATATTTTCTGTGACATTATAAATGATCTATTAATAAAAGAGTATATAATTAAGCCAAAGAGTTGATTAGTTCGTAGATGTAGACATTAATTCAGATGCGTGTATTCTAACGATAGATTAAAAAACGTAAGCATTGTTTTCTTGTGGGTTATCAAAAAGTGTATTGTACAATACAGGAGAGTGAACCATTCCGGGGGCTGGCCTCACCAGCCTGATTTTCGACGGTTAAGCAGCCCGTGTTTTTCTGTTGGCACGCAGCAGCGTGGAAATACTGACCCCGGATTGCTTGGCCGCCGCTTGGTAGGTTACGCCCTGCTTGATCAGAGACAGGCCCTTGTCCACTTGCCTCGGGGTCGCGCAGGGCCGACCCAGGCGTTTCCCTTTGGCGCGGGCATTGGCCAAGCCAGAGCGCACCCGTTCCCGGATAAGCTCACGTTCAAACTCAGCAACCGCTGACAGGAGGTGCGCCATCATACGGCCCATGGGTGTACTCATGTCGATATGTCCCGGAACCACAAAGGCAACCCCGAGCGTTTCCAGCTCCGCCATGGTCAGGATGAGGTCCTGCACGCTACGACCCCAACGATCTAAAGCCTGGACGAGGACCACATCGATAGTGCGGGTGCGCGCCATTTGCAGAACCTCTTCACGTAGCGGTCGCTTTTGTGAGGCGCCGCTGGCGGTTTCCTGGGTCTCTCGCACAATTTCCCAGCCCCGCGCTTTCGCGTAGTCGCGTAATTCGCGCAGTTGCCGGTCAGTGGATTGGTCTGCCGTGGACACCCGGGTATAGATCGCCGCACGCATGGTCAAAAACCCCTCTGATTTTC
>NZ_JBYCKP010000400.1:0-1742 GCF_057473445.1 Acidithiobacillus sp. TH-A36
TTCTGGAGGAATTGGAGAGCATGGGCAGAAGTGAAAAAAACGCCCTCAGAATCCATCTACGCGTATTGCTCATGCACTTGATAAAATGGCAATGGCAGCCCCAAAAACAGAGCAAGAGCTGGGCGACCACCATAAGAAACCAACGGCTTGATCTCAAGTATCTCCTCAAGGATTCACCAAGTCTCAAGAGGCTGATTCCTGAAATACTGCCGGACGCTTGGGATAGTGCTACTGACGAATCTGCTTTTGAAACCGATCTGCCGATCTCCACTTTTCCAGAGTCGTGCCCTTGGGATATCGACACGCAAATCCTGGCTAACTGGTGGCCAGAATGAGTACGGTTGCCGTAATGTCCCATAATCGGTCCTCCTGGGTGACAAAAGAACTGAGTAAAACCGGACGATCTGTCGTTCAGAGTTTTGGGACCACGAGACAGAAGGGTGCATTCTGTCTCGTCATGACTTTTCCGCCGGACGCTGTTGATCTCTGTGGCGTTACACTGCACAATGCGGTGTGATTAAAAGTTTCCGCCACAAGGGTCTGCAAGACTTCTATGAATCGGGTAGCAAAGCCGAGGTTCAACCGGACCATGCCGCCAAGATCGCCCGAATTCTGGCCCGCCTGGAGAACGCCCAGAACCCAGACGATATGAACATCCCGGGATGGAAACTGCATCCACTCCATGGAACCCTGCAGGGACACTTCGCGGTATGGGTCAGCGGGAACTGGAGATTGGTTTTCACCTTCGAGGATGGGGACGCCATCCTGGTCGATTACGTGGACTATCACTGAATCCGGATGAACGCTATGAACCCGATGCACAACCCACCTCACCCAGGACTCCTGCTGCGGGAGGATATCTTGCCCGCTCTGGAGCTGACGGTTACCGAAGCAGCAGAGCAGCTGGGCGTGTCGCGACCCACTTTGTCGCGTGTGCTCAATGGCCGTGCCGCCATTTCTCCAGAAATGGCACTACGTCTGGAGGGTTGGCTCGGTGTTGAGCATGGAGGCCGTGCCGACGTCTGGATCGCCCAACAGGCGGTCTATGATCTTTGGCAAGCCCGCCAAGCGGGGGCACCCCATGTCATAAAAGCTCCCATCTATCATACGCAGGTTGCCTGACTATCCACCATACTGTTCAGTTCTGGGTGCCAGACACCCTCTCCCCTGAATTTGTTGCACAAGTTCGCCATCAGTGCCTGAAACTCAACAATGATCCAACCGAAGCGGATATTTTACAGTTTACCGAAGAAGTCGCTGCGCAGATGTATGGATGGGTATAATGCAACGGGGGACTTGGTCACAGTGTCCCTGCACGGTGACTATGGAAAACCCCGTTCCGCCGTCATTGTGCAGTCTAATCTGTTGAATGAATATGGTGCGCAGTACTGGATTCGAACCAGTGACCTTCGGCTTCGGAGGCCGACACTCTATCCAGCTGAGCTAACTGCGCGTGCTGCAGATTATAGGGAACTCGCTGGCGCGTTGTCCAACCTTTCCTGTGCAACTCCCTGAAAGTCCAGCGCCAGCCAGTACTGTTCGGTAGAACGGGCGCGGGAAGCTTCCGGTTTACGTACCACAATTTTTTTGAAATCCTTGCGCAGGGCACGACGCAGCTCTTCAGCACCCGCCCCCATAAACACCTTGATCAACAGTGACCCGCCCGGACGCAGCCAGCGTTGGGCCATATCCAGCGCCAGCTCCGCCAGGTCTATGGCGCGCGCCTGATCGACACTGGCAAT
>NZ_JBYCKP010000401.1:0-3119 GCF_057473445.1 Acidithiobacillus sp. TH-A36
ATGCCGACGCCTGCCCCAATGTCATCAAGGAAATTCTGTTTCGCGCCAGTACGCGTCTGAAACTGCCCTTGACCCTGGTCGCCAATCAGCCCCTGCGTGTGCCCCAATCGGCTCACATTCGCAGCGTGGTAGTACCGGGCGGCTTTGATGTGGCCGATGATGAAATTGTGCGCTGCGTTGAAGCGGGCGATCTGGTCATTACCGCCGATATTCCCCTGGCCGCTGCCGTACTGGAGAAAAACGGCCATGCGCTCAGCCCACGCGGCGAGCGGTACTCCCCAGAAACCATCCGTGAGCGTCTACGCATCAGGGATATGATGGAGCAGCTGCGAGATTCCGGCGTGCGTACTGGCGGCCCCGCCACCCTGAGCCAAGCCGACCGGCAGGCCTTTGCGAATGCTCTGGACCGCTTATTGCCCCGCACTTGAGTGGTTCGCTCAGACAATTTATGCGCCGATGCAGATCAGTCAACAAAACAAGTCCTCATCCTCTTGCGTTAATAGACTGATAACGCTATCCTTGCGAACTTTTCCGGACAGTACCGGGTAAAACCCTTGTTGGAGGTTTGTGATGTACGCGGTCATTGAAAATGGTGGCAAGCAGTATCGGGTGACAGTGGGCGACAAGCTCCGGCTCGAAAAGATGGAAGCAGAGCCAGGTGCGGAACTCGCGCTGGACCGGGTACTGATGGTCGGCGTTGGCAGTGATGTAGTGGTCGGTCAACCGCTGGTAGCTGGTGCCGCCGTCAAGGCCACCGTGCTCAGCCAGGGACGGGCTGCCAAGGTGCATATCTTCAAGATGCGTCGGCGCAAGCATTACCGTAAACAGCAGGGACATCGTCAGTATTTTACTGAAGTCCGCATTACCGGCATTGAAGCCTAAGGAGCACAGTCATGGCACATAAGAAAGCGGGTGGCTCTTCGCGCAACGGACGCGATTCAGAATCCAAGCGGCTGGGCGTGAAGCGTTACGCCGGACAGCTGGTCATCCCCGGCAACATTATCATTCGTCAACGTGGCACCCAGTTTTATCCGGGTAGCAACGTCGGTATTGGCAAGGATCACACCCTCTTTGCTACCGCAGAAGGGGTTGTAAAATTCGAGCGCAAGGGACCGCGCCAGGTACGTACCGTCAGCGTCGTATCCGTGGCCTGAACCGGCCTCTGCGCAGAGGGACCCCGCCCCGTTTTTGCGGGAGCGGGGTTTTTTATGAAGTTTATTGATGAAGTACGCATCCATGTTGCTTCGGGTACCGGTGGACATGGTTCCCTGAGCTTTCGTCGGGAAAAATTTATCCCCTTTGGCGGTCCCGATGGCGGCGATGGTGGTCGCGGTGGCAGTGTTTTCCTTGTCGCGCAGGCCAGCCTCAATACCCTGATAGATTTTCGCTACCAGCGCCGTTACCGGGCCGAAACCGGGCATGGTGGTGCGGGGAGACAAATGACCGGGCGCGCGGGTCTGGATAAAGAAATCCACGTCCCGGTGGGTACCCTGGTCTACGATGACGACACCCGCGAATTATTGGGAGATTTGCGCGAAGACGGGGAACGTTTGCTGGTCGCTCAAGGCGGACGCGGCGGACACGGCAATTTGCATTTCAAATCCAGCATCAATCGCGCACCCCGTCAATATGAAAAAGGCACGCAGGGAGAAGAACGCAATCTTCGCCTGGAACTGCGGGTTCTGGCCGATGTTGGCCTGCTGGGCCTGCCCAATGCGGGCAAAAGCACTCTGATCAGGGCAGTCAGTGCGGCCCGCCCGAAAGTGGCAGACTACCCGTTCACCACCCTCTACCCCAATCTCGGTGTAGTCCGGGTGGCGACCCACGAATCTTTTGTTCTCGCGGATATTCCCGGCCTGATCCCCGGAGCTTCCGAAGGCGCCGGGCTAGGCACCCGTTTTCTGAAGCATCTCAGTCGTACCCGCCTGCTCCTGCACATGGTCGACATGGCTCCTGTGGATGAAAGCAACCCTGCCGGGAACATTCGCGCCCTGGAAGAAGAGCTGCTCGCTTACAGCCCCGCCCTCGCCCAGCGCCCACGCTGGCTGGTGGTCAATAAGGCCGACTTGTTCAGCGCTGAAGAAGGCGAGGCGCGTTTTCAGGCGATTCGTGCCGAGCTTTCCTGGGATGGCCCGGCATTTTTGATTTCCGCTGCCAGCGGTGCGGGCTGCAATACCCTCACCCACGCCATCTGGCAGGCACTGCCAGATCTGCCACCCGCACCTGATCCAGTACAGTCGGAAGAATGGGGCGATGAAGAGGAAGAATATCTGGAAGAGTGGGAAGGTGATGATTTGAGCGCCGACTGGGATGACGATGAATGAGCCGCGACCTTAAAAATGCCCAGCGCTGGGTCATTAAAATTGGCAGCAGCCTGCTCACCAATAATGGCCAAGGTCTGGACCTCCCTGCCATTGAGGCCTGGGTCAAACAACTGCTGGTGCTACGCCGGCATGGCCTGGACATCGTACTGGTTTCTTCCGGCGCCGTGGCAGCCGGCATGGAGCGCCTGGGCTGGACGAGCCGCCCCAATGCCCTGCACCAGCTGCAGGCGGCAGCCAGCGTCGGCCAGGCAGCACTGATTCAGGTGTATAACGAATTCCTCCGCCGGGGCGGGGTTCACGGCAGTCAGGTCCTGCTGACCCACGAAGACCTTCAGGAACGCCATCGCTATCTGAATGCGCGAGCAACCCTGCGTACGCTGCTGGAACTCGGGGTCATTCCCATCATCAATGAAAATGATGCCATTGCCAGCACCGAAATCCGTTTTGGCGACAATGATACTCTCGCTGCCATGGTTGCCAACCTGCTGGAAGCTGATTTACTGGTGATTTTGACGGACCAGGCGGGTTTGTACGACCAGGATCCCCGCAAAGCCCCTGATGCCCGTTTACTGACCGAGGTGGAGGCTGGGGATCCTGCCCTGCTGGGCATGGCCGGGGGTAGCGGCAGCGCCGTCGGCACCGGCGGAATGAGCACCAAGGTCCACGCAGCCAGCCGTGCGGCACAATCTGGTGCGGCCACCATCATCGCGCCGGGTGGCGCTGAGGATGTCTTGCTGCGCATCTGGGCGGGAGAACCTTTGGGCACCTATTTTCGGCCCGGCGTCGCCAAGCTGG
>NZ_JBYCKP010000402.1:0-4271 GCF_057473445.1 Acidithiobacillus sp. TH-A36
GGTAATCTCACGCCGGGCGACGCCAAATATGTCGCTCATGCCCTGGGAAAACTCTTCGGAGCAGATGCCTACGAACAGGTCCGTAGCAAGGTAATGACTTCAGCGGCAGAAGAAAGAGCGGATGACGCCAATTTCACCTTTTCCGCCCGTAAAACCATTTGGCAGGCGGCGAACCACACCGTCTTTGTGGAAGGCGTGCTGCACCAGATCAATTCCAGCGGGGAAACCGTCGAGAAGTTGCCCTACACCTTCCAGATGCAAGTACGCATTGAGGCCGGACAGCCCGTACTGTCCAGCTTTGAGCCCTATCCCGGATCTGCCCATACGATTGCGTGGGAAATGAAACATCAGCCCAAGAAAACAGGGGGAGCACATTGAAGAAAGTTCTTGTTCTCGCGATCCTGGCTACCTGCCCCGCTCTGGCCTGGGCCGGGGTCGTCCCGCCACCTCCCGGTCAGAATCTTCCGGATTCCGCCGTGGATGCGGGTGCGGTCATGGGGCAGCACACGCAAGCCGAATATGACCGGTTCTCCGGCCAGAAGGCTTTTGCTCAAGGGGCTAACGACGGTTCCGGGCAATTTCATCTGCCGACCAGCCCCATTCGCGGTGCTGCACCCGTCAGTCCGGCTTTCAAGGGCGTGGGACGCATACCCGAAGAGGCTCCGCCGCCGCCGACCAGCACACATTTCGATCAGGTCAGTCAGCAACCCTCCCCTGCGGTCCCAGGTCAGCCCCCTGTGGCTTATCCGCATAACGGCTATGCACCGCCACCCAGCGGAGCAAGCCCTGAGCAGATTCATCAGGCCGCCATGAATATCAATGGGTATAGCATCGACAGCGGAATGGTCCCGCACATGAGTTTTGCCCAGGCTAAAAAGGACAGCACACCCGTAGTCGGCAAAACTATCCGGGTGCAAAACGGCGTGACGTATGGCGTGCGCGTATCCGGAGTATCCCCGAATCTCTTTATTACCCCGTTCAAGGATCCGCAAATTATTGTGGGTAGCACCCGATATGCCAAGCGCATCCGGCATGGCCGGGATCTGATCATCAGCTCGACGCTGAGTTTCCCGGTTGGTGTCTATATCACCGGCAAGAATCCCCATGATCCCGTGGTGTCTTTAACGCTGATTCCAAGTAAAAGACCCGCGAAAACCTATCATCTGGTCATTCCCGGCTTTGTGCCTGCACAGGCTCCGACAGTCCCCGAACATTCTGCTTATTCCAGCCAGATGGTCGCCCTCATGCGGGATGCGGTCATGAAACAGGTGCCCGAAGACTATCGCCAGTCCCATCGGATTCCGCCTCTGGCTGCTGCCATTCCCTTGTCATGGGCCGCACAGATGCGCTGGGTCGGGAATCATCATCAGATTGCGGAATACCGGATCACCAACCATCTGAATCAGAAAGTGACGCTGGCAGAGAACGATTTTTATAGCAAAGGGGTGCTGGCAGTTTCGCTCTATCCGCATCATCTTCTGTACCCCGGTGAAAGCACCAAGCTCTTTTTGATCGAAACCCTGCAGCCATCCAAGCATGGCCTGGGGGCCATATGGCGCTGACACCCAAAGACCGTCTTCGGCTCTGGTGGAAAACCCAACCGCCAAAGCGTAAGCAACAATTCAAATTTGCGGGACTGGCGGCAGGTGTCATGGGGGCCGTCATTGTGGGCTCGCAAATGTCCGGGACCGGAGATCATGCCGCCCAGGAAGCTGCGCTGAAGAAGGCCGAAGCGACCAGTAATCAGGTGTATATCGAGCATCCCAAATCCATGAGTCCGAAAGAGATGCAAAGCGAGATCAATAACCTGAGCAAGCAGATGAAAAGACTGGTGAAGCTCGACGAGAAGATGACCGGGCTGAAAGAGTCAGAGATCAAGGATCTGAGCCAGCACGTCAGCAAAAAGCTGTTGGCCCAAATCGCCAAGGATCGCGGGATTCCGGTAGCGGCTACCACCAGCAATCCCGACATGACGGGCATGAAAAACGATATTTCTGCCCTGCAGAACGAGATCTCCGAATTGCGGATGGACAGGCAACAAGTGCCTTATACCGCGCATACATCCACGCAGGTCTTTTATCCAGCCCGGATGCCGCAGGTATTGGGAGCGAATGCACCCTCGGAGAACGAAACAGCTCGCGGTGCAGCCATGCCCAGTAACGGGGTACCCTCAGCGCCCGCAGCGCCCAGTAAGACCGCATTGCAGTTTAATAACGTCAGCAAACTGAAGCATGTAAGCCATGTCGTCACCGTGAAAAGCAAAAAAGGCGTGTATCTCCCCGCAGGGACGATCCTTTCTGGCGTGTTGCTGACCGGCTTGCAGGCGGGAACCGGGCCGCAGGCGCATTCCAATCCGCAAATCGTGGATATTCGCGTCAAGCGCCGTGCGGTCCTGCCCAACGGGATTAGGGCCAATTTCTCCAGTTGTTTCATCATCGCGTCTGGATACGGCGATATGTCCACTCGCCGGGTGTATTTGCGCTCAAATATGCTTTCTTGCGTGCGTCGGCGGGGTGGCAAGGTTATTACCGCGCCCATCAAGGCGGAAGTCGAAAGCGGCGGTTTACTCGGTGTGCCCGGTAAGGTCATTTCACATCAGGGGCCGGTGATCCTCAAATCCCTGTTAGCAGGCATCTTCTCAGGATTGGGCAATGCCGTGCAGCCGACCAGTGTGCAAGGTCTGGATCTCAATCCGACCAGCGGATCAGCGGCAGGATTCCAGGCATTCAATCCCGCGTATATGGGCGAGAGTGCTCTGGCCGGTGGTATCAGTACCCCGGCTGGGGAGATTTCCAAGTTCTATCTGCATGAGGCCGAATCGCTCCTGCCCACCATTCAGATCAATCCCGGTGTAGCGGTGGATCTGTTCCTGGTGTCGGGGGCCAGCATTCACACCAACGGTGAAACCCCCGGACAACTGGCGGAAGCCAGCTATGCGGCGGCATCTTCCATGAATAATCAGGCGATGCCAGCACCGCAACAGACATCATCGGCGGATACCGAAACCTCTCCCTATGCCGGAGCAGGACAATCCAGCGCGGTTAGCGCCGCATTCCCGGATCGGCAAACTGTGCAGCGCGAAGAACAGGACGGACAGCAACCCAATCTGGAGGGCCAGCCTTGAAAAAATACCGTAACTTGAATCGCACCTGGATACTGCTGGGTGTGACAGCTCTGCTGGCAGGCTGTGCGGCTGCACACCCTTGTATTCACGGCAAGGGCGGGGTCTGCCTCAATGCCCGCACCATGTACGGCGTGACCAATCATCGGGATCAGGTCAACCCCGACAAGGAAACCCGGCGCGAAGATGCGCTGGCACGGAAACTCTTGCGGGAATCGCCTACGCAGGCCGATCAAACACCGAATTTACACCCCGAATCCACGGTGGATTCCGGGTCCGTAGTGCATACATCCAACGCGGGTGTACCGGGTGGAAATCCCGGATCGTTGTTGGCTCCTCTGCAGTATCCCAGGCCGCTGATTACGCAGCCCAGGGTGTTGCGGGTGTGGGTCGCACCCTACCGTGGTCCGGAAGGAAATCTGCATTTTCCGGGCATGGTGTATTCCATTCTCCATCCACAAAGCTGGGATTTTGCAGCGGGCTCTGCCCGTGTACCGGTGCCTGTGGACTGAGGATGGGTTTCGTTGGCTTCCTTTACTTTTTTAGGAGGATTTTATGGAAGCAGCTATGCAGTCAACCGCAATGCGCTATCAGTTGTTCATGGAGAAGGTGAATGGTCTTCTGAGCAACAAAAAGGTGGTCATCGCCGCCGTGTCTTTGTTCATCACGGCACTGGCGATGATGGTCATGGCCCATGCGGGTACGCAGGGTGCGTCTTTCGCAGACATAGCGACCCGAATCGAAGGCTGGGCTCAGGGCAAGCTAGGGCTGGCCATCGTTGCCGGTGGCTTGATCTTCGGTGTGGCCAGCATGGTCTTCACCGGTCGTGGTACGGTGCTCGCCATCGTCGTCGCTGGTGCCGTGGCTTTGTATTACGGTATTCCGGTGTTGGTCAGCATCTTTGCCGCTACGGGGGGTGCCAGTGTTGCC
Organism: Acidithiobacillus sp. TH-A36; assembly: GCF_057473445.1. Lineage (NCBI taxonomy): Bacteria > Pseudomonadati > Pseudomonadota > Acidithiobacillia > Acidithiobacillales > Acidithiobacillaceae > Acidithiobacillus > Acidithiobacillus sp. TH-A36. The sequence goes on from NZ_JBYCKP010000402.1 coordinate 4,052, forward strand.
AGCACCCTCGTGGTTCACGGCGCACACATGGCCGGAGTGCTCTAATGCGGTTGGGACCAGCGCGGTCCCTGGTCGGCGGCTTGACCGCCGGCCTGCTTCTCGCCTCGCCTGCCTGGGCGACGGCGGGAACCATACCGCAAAGTTACCAGGCTGGAGCCAAAACGATTGTGGCCATGAGCCACGGTCAGGCAAAAATTCTTCGCACGTTCCCAGCAAAGGC
>NZ_JBYCKP010000403.1:0-1905 GCF_057473445.1 Acidithiobacillus sp. TH-A36
CCATTCAGCCCGACTACCAAACCATAACCGACCAGCTGGTTGCTGCGCACCCCGCCTACCGACACCAGATTGCGGATTGTTTCGGCCTGGGCGGAAAACAATCCGGTAAATGTCATCATGACCAGCATCAAGATGATTGCAGAAGATGATCGCAAGAGCTTGGGCATCTGTTTTTTCCTCAGAAAGGCCATAGCGACAGGAAAAAGCGCGCCAGCCAGGGCATTCGTGCGGCCGAGTAAATGCTGCCATTGCCGCTATATTCCACACGCGCATCGGCAATTTGCGTGGATAAAATGGTATTTTGTGGCGTCACATCAGCCGGCCGCACCACTCCCGCGACCCGGATATACTCATGCCCACCATTGAGCAGCACTTCTTTGGAACCCTCAATGACCAGATTCCCATTGCCCTGCACCCTCACTACCGTTACTTCCAGAGTGGCGGTAAAAGTATTGCTTTGGGTAGTTGCACCGGAGCCCCCAAATTTCTGGGCACTGTTTGCCCCCATACTGGGGCTGAAGGCTTTACCAGCCACGCTACCAAAAGCAGGGGTGATCCCAAAAAAGTTGGTCAGCGCTGCACTCAAGGAATCTGAAGAGTTAATGGCGGTATTGGTGTTGTTGCTGGCACTGGAGTTTTCCTGAATCAACACGGTAATCAGGTCGCCCACCCGATTGGCCCGGTTATCACTGAACAAAGAAACATTGGTACCCGCCTGCCAGATGGACCCGTTGGGGGCATGGGCCGCCAGTGATTCCGGTTCTGCGGGAATGGGTAAGGGTTTGAGCGGCTTGAGATCATGATGTCCCTGCAAGGTGGCGCAAGCCGTCAAGCCCAACACCAGCATCATCAAGAAACCCAGACGCAGCAAAACCATCCAGATTTTTCCGTAGGAGAATGGAAAATGCATGAGAACTTTGCGGATGGCTTGCGCAGTCATGTTATCAGCCTCACAAATTCTGGGTGAGATACCCGAGCATGGAATCCGAAGTGGATACCGCCTTGCTGTTGATTTCGTAGGCACGTTGCGTGGCGATCATATCCACCAATTCCGATACCACATTGACATTGGAAGATTCCAGGTAACCCTGCTGCACGGAACCCAAACCATTGAGGGTGGGCTGTCCAGTTTGCGGCGCGCCGGAAGAACCCGTCTGCAAATACAGATTGTCGCCAATACTTTGCAGGCCGGTGGGATTGATAAAATTGGCGAGCTGGATGGTACCCACCTGCTGAGGTTGGGCCTGCCCCGGCAGCACTACCGAAACAGTCCCGTCACTACCAATCGTAATGCTTTGGGCATTGGGTGGAATGGTTACCGGTGGCTGCAACAGATAACCGTTGGAGGTGACCAGTTGCCCCTGGTTATTCATCTGAAAAGTACCGTCCCGGCTGTAAGCAATGGTCCCGTTGGGCTGCATGATCTGGAAAAAGCCCTGGCCATTGATCCCCACATCCAGCGCATTGCCGGTCTGGGTCAAGTTGCCCTGGGTCATCAGGCGTTCCGTGGAAACGACGCGCACCCCGGTGCCAAGCTGAAGTCCTGAGGGATATTGGGTAGTCTGCGAAGACTGCGCACCCGGTTGCCGCAGATTCTGGTAGAGCAAATCCTGAAAAACTGCGCGGGACTGCTTGAATCCGGTGGTGTTGACGTTCGCCAGATTGTTGGCAATAACGTCCATTTTGGTCTGTTCACCTTCCAGGCCAGTCGCTGCTACATAAAGAGAACGCATCATGATTTATTGCTCCTGATTGTTCATGACAAAACCAGCAATTGATTGGCACTTTGCCGATCCTGGGAAATGGTTTGCATCAACTTGGTCTGCATGTCGAACTGGCGGGTATCTTCGAGCATCTGGATCATCGCATTGACCGGATTCACATTACTGCCTTCCAGCGCTCCAG
>NZ_JBYCKP010000404.1:0-2441 GCF_057473445.1 Acidithiobacillus sp. TH-A36
ACGCAGTCGGACGCGAAGCGTCCAGAGGCGTGGGTTCGAGTCGGCGGGGGCGAAGCCCCCAAGAGACGGCGGCGGAGCTTGCGGAGCCACGGATAAAAGAAGGTTAATTAAAAGGATAAAAAGGATAAGGGCTGCAAAATGGCGGACTTTTTACATAAAATTAGCGTGTTATGATTTCCACCCGTCACCTATTCCCCCTAACGAGGCATGAATTTAAGGCAAAAGTTCGATGGTTATCCACAGATTCGGAAGCATTTATTTGTCCTTTTGGCGACCCGTCACCTATTCCCCCTGCTTTTTTGAGGATCCGTCACCTATTCCCCCTGTCTTTTGGGCGACCCGTCACCTATTCCCCCTGCTAAGCGATGCGAACAATGGGCTACAGAAGTCTCTGTTGGCGACCCGTCACCTATTCCCCCTGCCAAGCGTCACCTATTCCCCCCGCCAATCAACGCGACCCGTCACCTATTCCCCCTGCCAAGCGATATAGTGTCACGCTTTTTTTGCTGGTTGGGTAAGTTTGCTTGACGGCGATTAGCTGCCTTCTGTTCTGCCATAAATTCGTAGGTTGGCAGTAAACTATAAATCACGTCATCAAGTTTGCCGCGCTGGCCGCGCTTTTCGCTCTTGCTGATAGAACTTAAGGCTCCCAACTCCTTTAGTTCTTGCCACGCATCATCAACAGCCGCAACAGCTTGACGTTCGAGCCGGTACCCATTCAGCAGAGCGCTGTCCCGCTTCACCGTGCTGTAGTACACCTCGAATGGAGTCAACATGGCTGCCTGAGTATATTTCAAGACAAGCTGATTCAAGAGCCAGCGGGCAATTTGACTGCGGCATTTCATCATACGTTGATAGTTGAACTGGCGGTAAGTAACGCGATCAATGCTCTGAGTAACAAGGGGATGAAACTGCGCGGCGCACTTCAAATTCCGATCAGCGTCATAATCCTTTCGCCTAATCACCGTGAGCCGATCTAGATAGCTTGACCGCGTACAAATTTCGTCACCATCCGCGTTGAGCGCTACTATGTCAATGGTACTCAGGGAGAGGATGTCTAAGGCTTCAATAATCTCGTCATACCGCAAACTATGGCCTTGCCGCTCTAACTCGCTACGCAAAGCATGTAGGGAAAAAACGACTCCTGAGCGATAGTCGAGCTGGTCAAAAAAACCAGACTTCCGTTCAGCGGAAATCTTCCTCAGTGCGTGCTCGATTAATTCCTCGCGCGCGCTTGGATAGTAACTCTGTCGCTTACCGTTCTTACCAGTCACACGTGCGGGGTGGATTACCGCAGTAAATTTCCGTCCACGATACTGGAAAGGAAGCTCAAGTTCTTCGAGAAAACCATCTGCCGTTCGCATGCTGTTCATGCGGGCGCGGGATACAGAATAACGAGGAATATTATCCCAAAGGTCTACAGCATTTGATAGTAACTCCCTCTCATTTTCACCGTTCGCCAAGAATCCCTGAAACAAACTGAGTTGTTGGTTTGCGAAAGCTTCTGGCTGCACTGGCACAATAGTCTTTCGACTTCTAGACTTTTTAGCTGGCGTCGGCTTATCGATCATGTTCCTGCCCTTCCGGCATCTTACTTTTCTTCTTTCATGAATTCCTGAAATAATAAATTCAGCAATTCATTCAGTTTCAAGCCTCGGTCGAGGGCTGCTTGCTTAAAGGCACGCACAAACTCGGGAGGCATCCTGAATTGTAACGGAACAAGCTCTGAAGATGGGGTTACACCACGCTGGCAGCTGATGCTTTGGGAACGAATTTTTGCTGGTATTAAATCGGCACCAGTTAGACCAATAGTCGCAGTCTTAGCCATTAGCATTTCTCCTTGCTGATTTACTTTTTTCATTAAAACATGAAATAATGATAAGCCACAAGGCGTGTATTTCATCTGCTGCCGGACCTTTTGGGGCAATTTCCTGCGCGGTACGCCCACCGGTCATTGCAACAGCATAGGCCACCCGGTCCACAATAAATTTTTCAGCAACACGGCCGTGCTGCGAGAGAGCGGCTACAGCTTGTGCAGTGATTGTCGCTTGAGATTTCGCCTGATTGATAATAAATAAGAATGGCTTATTCGCTTGCTTAACAATCTCTACGGTATCTGCCACGGCCCAAAGATCTGCAGGAGAAGCTCTGACGGGTATTAGAACAAGATCGGCAAGCTCAATAACAGTCTTGCTTTGTTCCGAGATGGTTGGCGGCGTATCAATGAAACAATATGCCGCATTCTGTGTGGCAAGGGTTTGCAAGCCCATTGGTAACCGTGCGAAAGGAACCTCCAGCTTTCCAGGCGTCTCTGCCTCTCGGCGAGAATGCCACTGGCTCAATGTAGATTGCTTGTCTGTATCAATTAACCATACGTCTCCACCACCGGTCCGCTCAGCTTCTACAGAAAGATGCGCGGCAAGCGTTGTTTTGCCACTTCC
>NZ_JBYCKP010000405.1:0-10103 GCF_057473445.1 Acidithiobacillus sp. TH-A36
GGCATTTATGCGTTGGGCGACGTGACCAGCGCTCCCGCCCTGACCCCGGTGGCTATTGCTGCCGGGAGAAGACTGGCGGATCGCTTATTCAACCAGCAGACCGAACGCCACCTGGATGCCACGCTGGTGCCAACGGTAGTCTTCAGCCATCCCCCCATCGCCACGGTAGGCCTCAGCGAAACGGCCGCGCGGGAAACTTACGGGGATGAAGCCGTCAAGGTGTATCAAACCCGTTTTACCCCGATGTTGCGGGCATTTTCCGAAGACCCTGAAAAAACCGCCATGAAACTGGTGACCGTAGGACGGGAAGAAAAAATTGTCGGTTTGCATGCCATTGGCGATGGCGTCGACGAAATGTTGCAGGGTTTTGCAGTGGCTTTACGCATGGGCGCCAGCAAAAAGGATTTTGACGACACGATCGCCATTCATCCCACCAGCTCGGAAGAGTTGGTCACTTTACGCTGAAAAGTTAAAAAGGCAGATCTGACTGACGATCTGCCTTTTTTAGCCGCTCGTTACTTGCGCCGACTGTGCAAATGTTTAAGTGCTTCCGGGCCTACGGAAACGCCGCAGTCACATTGCGGGCAATCAGCCAGCAGAGGCACCGTACTGGCCAGAATCGCCCGGACTCTTTCCATGCCCTCATGCATGACGGCGTCAATGGCCTCCATGGTGATGGGCTCGCTGGATTTGCCAGCGGCCGGATTGACTACCAACGATATGGGTGCGTAACAAAGACCGATCTCGCGGGCCAATACCGCTTCCGGTGCACCAGTCATGCCCACAATATCTCCACCATCTTTTTCGATGCGCCGAATTTCCGCAATGGTTTCCAGACGGGGACCTTGGGTAGCCGCATAGGTAGCCCCATCTATCACCCCCACATCAGAAATCTTTGCCCCCTCTAAAAGACGTTCACGAATACGTCCGCAGTAGGGTTCGGAAAAATCAATATGGACCACCATGCTTTCGCCACCTTCAAAGAAAGTGCCAGGCCTTCCGCTGGTGTAGTCAATCAACTGGTCCGGAATACATATCACCCCGGATTGCATGGCTGCACTGATACCACCCACCGCCGCCACGGCAATCACATGGGTCACTCCCACATGGTGCAAGGCCCAGATATTGGCACGATAATTCACTCGGTGCGGGGGAATGGTATGTCCGTAACCGTGCCGAGCCAGAAAAACCACTTCCTGCCCGCCCAGATCACCAAAAGTCAGGGGGCCGGAAGCCTCACCGAACGGTGTTCTTACCACCCGACGATTACGGATCTGCAGGTTATTGAGTCGCGTCAAACCACTTCCACCAATAATGCCGACCACGCCCATTCAGCGATCCTCCGGGAGGAAAAAAATTCCCGGGGCATTACGTCCCAGTCCCCGGGCATCCAGACCATAGCCAAACACGAACTGGTCTGGAACCTCCAGACCGACATAATCCACCTGCAGGTCAACAGATCGTGGCCGCATCTTGCGCACCATCACCGCCGTATGCACCGCCACAGCACCTTCTGCCATGCAATAGTCCTGAATGGATTTGAGGGTAATACCTTCATCCAGAATATCATCCACCAGGAGCACAACAGCCCCTGAGAGAGACTCCTTGGGACGCGTACGCCATTGCAACTCGCCACCACTGGTTTCTGAACCGTAGCGACTGACCTGCACACAATCCAGCGTCATGGGAAAATGCAGATGCGGCATGAGCTGGCCCACCACGACAATGGCGCCAGTCAATACACAAAGCAGCACCACCGGGCGATGTGGGGTCAGATGTTCAAGATCCTTATTAATGGCAACGGCCATCCTCTGGATGGCCGCTTCCACCTCTTCCGCGCTGAACAGATGTTCAGCGGGCCCCAAATGGGTAGGTGTCATCTTGGCATCAATACGTAAAGGTGACCACGTCGTCGTCCATGGCCTGCTCAATCACATAAGCGCCACCGACCACGTCGGATACTTCAGGAATCAAATCTTCCTTGGTGCAGTCCCACAATTCCAGCGTCGGGGTGCAGACAAAAAACTTTACGCCAGCCTCATGGGCATCCTTGATGAAATCGTAGACACTTTTGGGACTGCCAGGCATCACGAACATTTTTTCCGCCACGCCTTTTTTGGCCAACTCACCGGCACGGGCGGTCAACACCACTTCCACGTCAAAATCCATTGCGGCAGCAACGGTAGCCTGAAAGAACGGCGCGCCCAGTTCCTGGGGGTTGGAAGGATCGGTGTTTACCATAACCATCAACAATTTATCAGCCATCTGTATCTCCTTAAGAATTCGGTCTGCACATCATAGCCGTCCCGACCCGCAACCGCACCATGAAATGATTGATTACACCATAAAAAGTCACGTGTCGAACACTGAAATCAGAGGTTCTCTTCTTCTTCCAACAGCACTTCCCGACGGGCACGTGTGCTTCTGGTAAGAATGTCCCGCTCGTCGGCCAGAGCCCGCTTGGCTACCTGGATAGCCTCCAGCAAATCTTCACGTTTGGATTCCATCAAATCTCCGCCGGCATCCATCAATCGAGCAGTTTTTTCCTGGATTTCATCAATCAACACCGCAATGCGTTCTTCCGCCAAAGATTCCAGGTTGTAAAAACGCTCTCTACCCTTGTCCATCGCCTTACGCAATTCCTGACGGGTTTCCGCACCGCTGGCTGGTGCCAGCAACAAGGCGCCTACTGCACCTACCAGAATCCCCACTACAAAACCTTCTGCGTTTCTCATGGTTTTTCTCCTCGCCGTTTCCGGCTTTAACGTTTGCGTGAAAAATAGCGCCAGCCTGTGCGCAAAGCCCGATACCACATACCGAGTTCCTGTACAGGCTGGACCAGGGTTTCGGTGGTTTCCATAATTTCCCGACTGAGGTACTTCATGGTGGAATCCACCCGATTCATCTGCGCCCGCCCCACCTGGGTCATTTTCTTGATATCTACCAAGGCCGACTTCAGCTCAAAAATCAGGGGGCCAACATCCTGTTCAGCACGGGCCAGCAATCTTTCCAAACGCAAAAAAGTCCGAATAAATACGCCCGCAGTCACCGCAATGATCAGCATAATAATGATCAAGACAACGGCAATAACGGTAATGCCCGCGTTAATACCCATTATTTCTCCCTACGTTTTGCAATTTTCCGGCAGCCAGTCCGTGGCTTCCATAAGCCCCGCCGCAACCCGCATATACGGTCATTATAGGCAGCAACAGCGCACCGGGTAAAATAACACCCATCTTATCCACCCCCAGCATGGAAATACTGCCACAAAATCAGTAACAGCAGAGCAACACCGACGCTACTCAAAACAAAAACCGCTGCCGCCCCACAATCCTTGGCGCGAGCAACCAGGGGATCAAATTCGGGACTGACCAGATCCGCCAGCGACTCTACTGCACTATTCAATAACTCGGTAGCCAACAGCATGGCCATCCACAGCAGGGCCAAGCCCCACCACCATAAAGCGACCTGCGCCCAAAGCAAAAAAGCCACGGCCGCCAGCACAGCCCATAATTCTGCGCGAAAGCTGGCTTCTTCCCGTGCGGCAATCCTCAGCCCGCGCAGAGCATAGAGTGCGCGCTGCCAGATGGGTTTATTTTTATTCACCAACCCCCCTGCTCGCGCAAAGACAAGGGTTCACCTTCACCGACAATAAAATGATCCAGCAAACGCAACTCCATTAACTGCATGGCACTTTCCAGACGCCGGGTCAGCGCAAGATCAGCAGAGCTCGGCTCTGCCACGCCGGAAGGATGATTGTGCGCGACAATCAAGGCGGACGCATTCAACTCCAGCGCGCGCTTCACCACTTCGCGAATATGGACTGTCGCAGCATCTATGGTCCCCAAAAACATTTCTTCGAGCTTCAACACCCGGTGGCGATGATCCAGAAATATGACAGCGAATATTTCCCGGCCGCGATCGCGCAGACTGGCCGACAAATACTGGCGAACGCGCTGTGGGGAGTCCAGGCAACTACCCCGCTGCCAATCTTCTGCCAGATGCCGTCGCCCCATCTCCAATACCGCCTGCAGTAAGGCATATTTCGCATCACCCATACCATGATGCGCACAAAACTGATCCCGGGTAGCCGTCAGCAAGGCCCGCAACCCACCAAAAATTTGCAGCAATTCCCGGGATACATCCACTGCACTTTTACCCTTCACACCAACCCGCAGAAAAATCGCCAAAAGCTCGGCATCAGACAAACTTTGCGCCCCTTTCTGTAATAATCTTTCTCGCGGCCGTTCGTCCACCGGCCAATCAGTAATAGCCATTTGCTCCCTCCATCCCTTAAACTGGGAATATCATGATAGAAACCCTATTCAACACGACCGAGCCCCTGGCTGGCAAACGAATTCTGATGGGAATTTGTGGCAGCATTGCGGCCTATAAAAGTCCGGAAATAGTCCGCCAATTGCTGCGCCTCGGTGCCGAAGTACGCGTAGTCATGACCCAAAGCGCCAGGCAGTTTGTTACGCCCATCACTTTACAGGCCCTGAGTGGTCAGCCGGTACGCCAGGATTTATTTGCGGCCGAGGATGAAGCCGCAATGGATCATATTCGTCTGGCGCGCTGGCCGGATGCCATTATTGTGGCGCCGGTGACAGCAAATAGTCTTGCCCGTTTTTCCCTGGGTCTTGCCGATGATCTACTCAGTACCCTGCTGCTGGTCACGCGCGCGCCCGTTTTTCTTGCTCCGGCAATGAATGCCAGCATGTGGTTACATCCTGCCACCCAGGGGCATGTCCAGCGACTGCTTGAATTTGGTGCCCAATTTCTGGGCCCTGATACCGGGGTTTTAGCTTGTGGCGAAGCAGGCGCGGGACGCATGCTGGAACCAGAGCAGATAGTTGGCCAACTGCGCCTGGCTCTGGCCAGCAAAACGCTTTCTGAAAAGCGAATACTGATTACTGCAGGTCCCACCTGGGAAAGCATGGATCCAGCCCGGGGACTGACCAACAGGGCCAGCGGCAAACAGGGATTTGCCCTGGCCCAGGCTTGTGCCGAAGCTGGTGCGCAGGTACGACTCATCAGCGGCCCCAGTCATGAACCAACACCGCCCGGGGTTCTGCGCGAAGATGTCACCTCGGCTCAGGAGATGCTCGAGGCCTGCCTGCATAGTCTGGAAATACCCACGGATTTATTGATTGCCAATGCCGCAGTTGCGGACCATCGACCCACTCTGCAAAGCCCACATAAAACGCCCAAATCAGCAGTGACTGAGCAGATTGCGTTGACACTGAATCCAGATATCGTGTCCAGCATCCATGGTCACCCCCAACGCCCACGCGTCATTGTTGCCTTTGCCGCAGAAACCCGGGATCACTTGGATTCAGCACGCGCCAAGGCATCCCGCAAGGGGGCCGATACCATCATTGTCAACGACATCAGCAGCAGCACGTCTGGAATGGGCAGTGAAATCAATGCCTGCACCCTACTCCACGATAAAATGCACATAGAAATTCCAGCTTGCCGTAAAATTGATATGGCAAGAATACTCATCCGCCACATCAGCAAAATCCACTTCGCCAGCGAGGTTCATCATTCCCGTGACTAATTTACAAATTCGCATCCTCGACCCACGCATTGGTACACAATGGCCATTACCCCATTATGCCAGCGCTGACGCCGCCGGAATGGATTTGCGCGCCTGCCTGGATGAGTCCTTGCGTCTGTCGCCAAACACCGTGGAGTTAGTATCAGCAGGCTTTGCCATGCACATCGCTGATCCTGGAATCACTGCACTCCTGTTACCCCGCTCAGGTCTTGGACATAAGGGACTGGTCTTGGGCAATCTGACCGGCCTCATTGATGCGGATTACCAGGGACCCATAAAAATGTCTCTATGGAACCGCAGTCATGAAGAAATCGTCGTTGAACCGGGAGAACGGGTAGCGCAGATAGTTTTGGTACCCGTTATTCGCCCTGGAATTCTGGTGGTTGATAAATTTGCTACCACAGAGAGGGGTAGTGCCGGATTTGGCAGTACCGGACAGCAATAATTCAGAGATCTATTTTTTCGGCATATAAACAGCGCAATACCCATGGGGACTAATTTTACCGGACACTACCTTGCAGGTGCCATCTTCGTTGGGCTTGGCTCCAGCGACAAAAAATTTGCAATTACTGCACATTTCCTTGCCGTTGGGGTGGGTAACATATTGCACTGAGGCCTGACTGGCTTTACTGGTTGCTGCCTCTGCGATATTGGACAGCACTGCCGGTGCCACTGCGGCCGCCAAAACCACCTTACCACTCGACCGGAACCATTCACGACGGGTCAACTTCTTCATAAACTTCTCCTATTAGCTTGGGTACCGAAGAATAAGCACAACGATACCAAATTACCATAGTACGTAGTCAGGTTTAATGTGTAGCCAGAAACCTAAAAAAAGGCACAAAAAAACGGCCCTGATTTTCATCATGGACCGATTTGTGGTTCAAAAGCCCTTGTAAAGCGATATCAGGCGGTGGCAGCCTGACGGTCGACCAACTCGACAATAGCCAAAGGGGCATTGTCACCAGCACGAAAGCCATATTTCACAATACGCAAATAACCACCGGGACGCGCAGCATAATGTGGACCAAGATCATCAAAAAGCTTGACCACCGCCTGCCGATCACGCAAGCGCGAAAAAGCCAGACGACGCTTGGCAACCGTGGCATCCTTCGCCAAGGTTATCATCGGTTCGGCAAAGCGACGCAGCTCTTTGGCCTTTGGAAGCGTCGTAACAATACGCTCATGGTGAAACAAGGACACCATCATGTTGGCAAACATGGCCTGCCGATGGCTGCTATTTCTATTTAGTTGCTTACCACTTTTGCGATGACGCATAACCCATTCCCTCTACCAAATTCTGAACATTAGCCGTTAACATCAACGTCTGCGCCGCGCCCGGAAATGGGCGGCAGGTTCTCCGGCGGCCAGTTTTCAACACGCATACCCAGACTGAGGCCATGGGCCACCAGGACTTCCTTGATTTCAGTGAGTGATTTTTTGCCGAGATTAGGAGCTTTCAATAGTTCCTGTTCGGATTTTTGAACCAGATCACCAATGTAAAAAATATCTTCTGCTTTGAGACAATTGGCTGAACGAACGGTCAGCTCCAGGTCATCCACGGGACGTATCAGCAAGGGCATCAAATCCTGACCGTTTTGAACCTGAGAAGCTTCAGGCTCCTGCTGATTTTCAGCACCAGCCAAAACGCCCAACTGACTACGCAGAATCCGTGAGGCCTCCTGAACTGCCCAAACCGGATCAACGACACCGTTGGTTTCCACATCCAGGACCAAGCGATCCAAATCGGTACGCTGTTCTACACGCGCACTTTCGACCTGATAACTGACTTTCAAAACCGGACTGAAACTGGCATCCAGAGCCATCACGCCAATACGTTTCTCATGATTCTGACGCCGTGTAGCTGCAGCATCATAGCCGCGACCATCGTCAATCCGCAGATGCATGACCAGTTCTACATCCCGAGTCAAAGTAGCAATGACCTGATCAGGATTGGCCACTTCAATACCATGCTCAGAAACAATGTCTGCACCGGTCATCAAACCCGGGCCACGCTTGCGCAAAGTAACCATCACATCACTGTGACCCTGCGAGCGAACTGCAAGCATTTTGAGATTGAGGAGAATATCTACTACATCTTCCTGCACCCCTTCAATGCTGGAATATTCGTGCAGAACACCCTCAATCTCCACCTCGGTCACTGCCGCTCCTTTCAGCGAAGAGAGCAGAATACGCCTCAAACCACTGCCCAAGGTGTGACCAAAGCCACGCTCCAGAGGGCCCAAAGACAGGCGCGCACGACGTGCGGAAATTTCTTCAACTTCTACGCCCTGCGGACGTAACAAATCACCAACATCAGTCATAAGCGTTCCTCAACCCCCGGTCTTACTTAGAGTACAACTCCACGACGACCTGTTCGTTCAAATCCGGTGCGATATCTTCACGCGCCGGTACGGCCTTAATTGTTGCACTGAGTGTGGCGGCATCCATGCTCACCCATTCAGGGAATCCGCGACCACCGGCAGCTTCAACCGCAGCTACAATCCGTACATGTTGACGGGCAGATTCAGCCACACTCACCACATCACCGGCACGGACCTGATAGGATGGAATATCCACGCGGCGACCATTAACCAGAATATGACCATGGCGAACAACCTGGCGGGCTTCCGCACGCGAAGATCCAAATCCAAGCCGGTACGCAACATTATCCAGACGCAGCTCCAGAAGGCGCAGCAGGCTCTCACCGGTTACTCCCCGGGTCTGACTGGCCCGTTCGAAATAACGGCGAAACTGACCTTCAAGAACACCATAAATGCGCCGAATTTTCTGCTTTTCACGCAGCTGACCGCCGTATTCGCTTACTCTTCCGCGACGCTGACCATGCTGGCCTGGTGCATAGGCACGAATGCTCACCGGACATTTGTCCGAAAAGCATTTCTCACCTTTCAGAAAGAGCTTGCCGCCTTCACGACGGCACAAACGACAACTGGGACCCGTATATTTAGCCACTAACTACCTCCACCTAAAAATTAAACACGCCGCTTTTTAGGCGGACGGCAGCCGTTATGGGGAATCGGCGTGACGTCGCGAATACTCGCAATGCGGAAGCCGATGGAATGCAGCGCACGAACGGTACTTTCCCGACCGGGCCCAGGACCGCGAACTTCAACATCCAGATTTTTGACACCATATTCCTGTGCTTTTTTCCCCGCGTTTTCCGCTGCCACCTGAGCGGCAAAGGGGGTGCTTTTGCGCGACCCACGGAAACCGGAGCCACCTGAGCTCGCCCAAGTCAGGACATTCCCCTGACGGTCACTGATCGTGATGATGGTGTTATTGAATGACGCATATATATGCGCTACTCCATCAAGTACGTTTTTCTTTACTTTCTTCCGCACACGGGAGTTTGTCTGAGTTTTCGCCATTACTGGAATCTTCCTAGTTAACGAGTGATCGATTTGGCAGGACCCTTACGTGTCCGTGCGTTCGTCTTGGTACGCTGACCGTGAACAGGAAGTCCACGACGATGCCGAATACCGCGATAGCAACCAAGGTCCATCAATCGTTTGATGTTCATGGTTACCTCACGACGGAGATCACCTTCCACCAGAAACTTGGCGACCTCAGCCCGAATACGTTCCAGCTCGGGTTCGCTGATGTCCTTGACGCGCATATCAAAAGCAATATCAGCTGCAGACAAAATACTCTGCGAACGAGTTCTGCCGATACCATAAATATACGTCAAAGCAATTTCGATTTGCTTGTTGTTTGGAATATTAACACCAGCGATGCGGGCCATCCGCAATTCCTCCAAAAGACTAAGTGGGTCGACCCCACAGACTGATAAATTTAGTCGCCTTAACCTTGACGTTGTTTATGACGGGGTTCTACACAAATGACCCGCACCACACCGTTACGACGGACTATCTTGCAATTACGACAGAGCTTTTTTACTGACGCCCGAACTTTCATTACATCCCCCTATTTGGCACGATATATAATGCGACCCTTGGTTAAATCATAGGGCGTCATTTCTACAGTCACCTTATCTCCTGGCAATATACGGATATAATGCATACGCATTTTGCCGGATATATGTGCATTCACTACATACCCATTTTCGAGACGCACTTTAAAAGTGGCACTCGGCAGGTTTTCAATGACTTCGCCCTGCATCTCCAGAGTATCTTCTTTAGACATCTAATCTTTTTCCCTCACCGCTTCCACGATTCTGGCAAACACTTCATCCGCCTCACCATGACCATCAATCTGATGGTAGGCTGGCCGATCGTGATAATAAGCGATCAAAGGAGCTGTTTCCGCCTGATAAACCGCCAGACGTTTTCTGATCACATCCGGCTGGTCATCTTCACGCTGGACCAGACTGCCCCCACATTGATCACATACTGCAGTGACCAATGAAGGATGATAGCGTTCGTGATAAATCGCGCCACAACCAGAACAGACACGCCGTCCTGAAAGCCGCACAACAATCTCCTCATCATCCAGTGCAATATGTAGTACAGCAGAGATGACCCCACCGCTATCCTGCAATAGTTGGTCTAATGCATGCGCTTGA
>NZ_JBYCKP010000406.1:0-1811 GCF_057473445.1 Acidithiobacillus sp. TH-A36
CGCTGCACCAACCCCCACATGGGGCAGCAGGGCCGAACGCGCCAGGGGCTTGTCCTGCATTTGCGCGGCCAGTTCGGCGCGGGCCTGGGCCAGTACCGGGTCGGTATGGTAGGCCTGCTGATAGGCGTCAATCAGGTTTTCTGCCCAGGCAGAACTGCTGCTCAACAGCAACGCAGCGGCAAGCAACGACAAAGCAGAACGATGGGCGTGCATGAACATTTCCTGAGCCTGAAGGAGATTCCAGACAATACCGACCGATCGGTCGGTAGTCAAGAGCTCATGGGCAAAGGGCTTTTCATCGCTTATGCTACAAAGCTCTATTTGGCAGGATTTTTGGCAGGATCATGACGCTGTCTCCCTTGGTTTGCTGTGCTTTGGCCTATCCCGATCGTCTTGAGAAGGTATTTGCAAGTCTTGCCGAAACAGATTGGTCGCAGTGGCTGGATAGTAGTGCCCGGACGCCAGGGCAGGGGAGATACAGCATTATGGTGACGCAACCGCGTCGCCGTATCTGGCAGCATCAAGGACAATTGTGGGTGGCCGATGGCAATCAGCCCGCACAGCTTTCGACATCTTCATTGTGGCAGGTCTTGCGGGAAAGTCTCGCCAATCTGCCTGCAACGCAGTTGCCTCAGGACGAAGATCTGCCCTTTTCCGGCGGGGTGCTGGGTTATCTGGCTTATGATTTTGCTTTGGCGGAGCAGGGGCTCGCAATGCCCGAGACGACTTTCTGGCCAGAAGCGGCTTTTGGCGTTTACGATACGGCCTTCATGGTTGACCATCTGGAGTCTTGTTCCTGGCTGCTTGCCCCGGAAGATCAGATGGCCAGTGTACGTTTACAATGGGAAGCCCGATTGGCAGCAGTCCAGGAGTCTGCCCTATGGCCGATGTCCCAGACGCACGGAGCCGTGCAAGCGCAATGGTCTCCTACCCAATATGACCAGGCTTTTCGTCAGGTGGAAGCTTATATTCACGCCGGTGATTGTTACCAGATCAATCTGGCACAAAAGTTTTCTGCCGCCTATAGTGGCTCGCCCTGGTATTTGTATCAGCGGATGCGATCAATGAATCCTGCAGCTTTTTCGGCTTATCTGCACTTTCCCTGGGGGAGTGCATTGAGCTTTTCCCCAGAGAGATTGCTGCAGGTCCGGCAGGGACAAATGCAGGTTCGCCCCATCAAAGGCACCCGTCCCCGCTCTGCAGACGCATTGCAGGATGCCCAACTGGCCGAAGACCTGCTGAGCAGTCCTAAAGATCGTGCGGAAAACGTGATGATTGTGGATTTACTGCGCAATGATCTGGGTAAGGTGGCGGAAACGGGTTCCGTGCAGGTGACCCAGCTTTGTGGTCTGGAATCCAACGCCCAGGTCCATCATCTGGTCAGTGTTGTGGAAGCCCAGTTACAGGATGGATTGGACCCCCTTCACGCATTGGCTGCCTGCTTTCCGGGAGGGTCCATCACGGGTGCGCCCAAGCGTCGTGCCATGGAAATCATCCATGAACTCGAAGCCGCATCGCGCGGCCTTTATTGTGGCAGCATCGGTTATATCGACCGCAGTGGAAGAATGGATATGAATATCGCCATCCGTACCATCACGGCCAGCCAGGGAGAACTGCAGTTCTGGGGGGGCGGAGGCATTGTCTCGGACTCTGTGGCTACTGCGGAGTATCAGGAAAGCCTGGACAAGGTGGCGTTGTTCCATCGGGAACTTGCAGCACTGCGCGGTCTCGCATAGAGTCCGACCCTTGATTCACTTTTGAAAGTCAGGCATGTCCCGAAAAAAACTCCACACCCGATGGCAACTGCTGCT
>NZ_JBYCKP010000407.1:0-16867 GCF_057473445.1 Acidithiobacillus sp. TH-A36
GTCGAATTTGCGTGGCCTACCCCGCCGGTGTTACACCTATTCCACCCATGCTGCACGGCATCATAGCTACCGTCGCACCAACCCTTTCATTGCTCTCGGCTTTAACCTGCACGGACTGCGGCTCAAGGCATTGTTGGCTATCGTGCGCAAACTCATCTCCCAGATCAACCCTCTTTGTAATAGGTTCCGTTCATCCATGCTCAACTGGGGGATACTTCCTCTCCATTTCTCACCACCAATCCTCTTGGGCCATCGGTGCTGCATGTATGAACGTCCTCGACTTTGCAAGATGCCGTAGATTGTGGTTTGGTTCGAATGCAAACATGTATCCGGCCTGTTGATAGGCATATCGCCTTGGCCCCGATGGATAATCCGCATACCTGGTCCTCATTACTTCAACGGCTTTTTTATAGCCAATGCAACACTCAGGTTCTCCAGATATTGGTTCGACCAATCCGCCATCTTTCGTCATCACGCAAATCGTAAAACGGTAGTTACCTCCTTGGTTGTCCTGACCAATCGAAATCGTCTGCCTTCCTGCTACTGCTATACTGCCCCGCGATAGGACTCTCCACGAGCCATCAAGACCCAGGTAGTGCGCACCATCTTGCCAGCCAAGGCCACAGCCGCCTTTTGGATACCCCGACGAGTTATGAGGTCTCGAATCCATTGCGAGCGGGGATCCTTTTTCTCTCCCAAATGCCGGATCACGGCCATCGCTCCCTGGACAAACAAGGTACGCAGGTAGGAGTCTCCCTGCTTGGTAATCCTGCCCAAGCGGCTCTTCCCTCCGGAGCTTGATTGCCGGGGTACGAGACCGACCCAGGCTGCCAGTTCCCGACCATTACGGAAAAGTTGGGCATCCCCCACACTCGCCACCACCGCAGTCGCCGTCACCGAGCCAACGCCGGGTATCTCTGCCAAGCGTTGTGCGGTCGCTTCTTGCGCAAGACGACGAATGCCCTGATCACACTCCGCCAAGCGCTCGTCCAAGCGGAGCAAATCCCCCCGTAACGCGGCAAAGATGCTGATCGCATCCAGGGGCATATTCGCATCCGTAATGGCCGCCAATAGCCGACGGGAGAATTGCGCCGCCCCCTGCGGCAGGACAATGCCAAATTCTTGCAACAAGCCACGAATCCGGTTGATCAATGCCGTACGGTCCACCTTGATGGCCTCCCGGACCCGGTGCAAAGTCAAAGCCGCCTGCTGCTCGGGCGTCTTGATCGCCACAAACCGCATCTGGGGCCGCGCCACCGCTTCACAAATCGCTTCAGCATCGTTGGCATCATTCTTCCCACTCTTGCGGTACGGAACCACAAACTGAGGCGCAATGATCTGCACCTTGTGTCCCAGCTTGCCAATTTCCCTTGCCCAGTGATGGGCACCTCCGCAGGCTTCGATACCCACGAGGCACGGCGGAATATTGGCCAGTGCTTCCAGGAGCCTGGCTCGGCTAACGGTCTTCTTCAACACCGGCTTCCCATGGCGATCCACGCCATGTAGCTGGAAAATATTTTTTGCCAGGTCAATGCCCAAGGTCGTAATCTCTTTCATTGGATGAATCTCCTGTTTCGATAAGGCCCCCATCGTGGCACCAGACCATGCGGGGGGGAAAGAGGACGTTCATCCCATTATTTCATGGTTGAGCGTGCTACCGCTCTAGATCTTCATTGGAATGACCGCTTACGCTGCCCTGCCGCTGTTGAGTCCTGATGGTCGGCAGCAAGACTGGAAGCGGGGGGGGGGTACCCATGCGCCTCAACAGGCGTCCTGAAAAAGACATCATGGATAGATTGGCCAGTTGATTTGCTCTATAATTTTCTCTTAATGTGATACAGGTAGACCGCTTCCGCTGCAAACTTGTCATTGGAGATAAGCATGCCGAGTGGCAGAAAACCGCGAGACGCAGGATGATACTTTTTTGTCCGGGGAAGTCGTTATGTATATTCTGGTATAAAGCTCCAGGATGAAACATAAAGTTTCAGGCCAGATTCAGGGATGATGAAATCAATGGGTTACGTGGCTTCCAGGATGATACTTTATTGTCAGTGGACAGTTGGGGTATTTCCGTCTACCGGGTAGACGATGGCTGTGATGCGTTATCCCCGAAATCCACGGCCCAAAGCCCGCGCAACGAAGGGTCCACTCAGACCCGGCGGTAGCGCGGGTTGTGGGCAGCAGGCCGGAACGGGTACCGGCTGGTCCACTGCAAGTGGAGCTGTCCACAAGGCGGTGGAGCTGCGGGGATAACGCGACCCCGTCCTCATGCTGATTTTTTACTGGGTGCGTCTACCGGGTAGGCGATTGGATGGGTTGGCAAATGTGAGACGTCCGCAAGACGGTGGGGTTGCACTCTGCAAGGGTTTGTGGAGTAGGTGGGGCGCTTGCACGGCGTACACATCTGTACGATAATAAGCACATTGAAATGAAATGGACGTGCGCGATGACAGGGGCGGAATTTGAAAAGCGGGTGAAGCGATTAGGCCAGAATACCGGACAAGCGGTGCGATTCGACAAGCGCCACGGCCATGGTAGCCATGGGCGCCTCTATTACGGCACCCGGTTCACCACACTCAAAGACCGCAAGAAAGAAATCGGCATAGGTTTGCTAAAAGCAATGTGTTTGCAACTGGGCATTAGCCCAGATGATCTATAAAGGAGTTTAATATGCGATATATATACCCGGTAACGCTGGTAAAGGATGAGGATGGAGAGTTCCTCGCCACCTCTCGTGATGTACCCGAAGCGCTCACCAGCGGTGCCACCGAAAGCGAGGCGTTGCTGGCCATGAGCGACGCGCTGGGCGCGGCCCTGGCTGGTTACGTTCTGGACCAGCAAGATATCCCCACGCCATCCATTCCTGCACAAGGCGAATACCTGGTGCCAGTGGCGGCACTGGTAGCGGCCAAGTTGGTATTGCGGTCAGCGATGCAGTCAGAAAGTGTGAACAATACTGAACTGGCGCGGCGCCTTCACCTCTCCGAAGGCGCTATCCGCCGTCTGGTGGATATGGATCACGCATCCCGCATGGACGGGATCATTGCGGCGCTGACCGTCCTCGGCGTGGGAATCATTATCGAGGATCAACGGCAAGCGCAAACGATGGTTGCGGCTTAAAACGCAACCTCCCAGCCTGTTGCCGGGTCAGCGCGTCTACCCGGTAGACGATTCCGGCTCCCCGGCTCCGGTTTGCGTCCGGCAGAACGCGCTCTTCAGATTGCCAAAACGAGGCGCCGCATCCTCTCCAAATAGTCTGATCCACGAGGGCAGCAAACTGGCTGCAACCATGTCGTGCGTCCAGCCGGCGCTGATTCGATTCAGTCTCCAGCCCGCATCAGCAGGCTGCATCAGTCGGAAGTGTGCAAACCAGGCCGAATAAGCAAAAAGCCATGCATCTCGGTCTTTATCGCAAGGCACCGCGAGAGACCCCGTTTTCACAAGGCTAATCCCCCCTCTGCAGCCAGAATTGACTCCCCGCAATCGTCGCCCACGGAGATACACGCTGCAGGACGTGTGATTCAGGGACTGGACCATAATAGCTGGAATCAAAAGCGTAGTTCCCTGGAGCATAGAGCCATACCTGTCCACGCTTCAGGTGATAGATGCCAAAAGGATAATGGATAATCTGGTGATGGTGCCCGGGTGTCCAGCGATCCACCCGGGAGTTCGGGAGCAGGTGTCCGTCCACCCGGACCCCGGATCTCGCCAGTATTACGGTCTGTCCGGGGACAGCGGCAATCTCTTTGATCCACGGCTGTCCAGCGGGAAACCAGTGGTACTTCAGTCCTTCTGCGACGGCCGCATGATGGGCAGGACCCGGAATCTCGACCTCGACCAGTTCTCCGTCATGCAATGGATAAGGAGATCCCAGAAGATGGTAGATCCCCACCGGCTCGCAGGTCGAGTCATTCAGAACCAGGTGCCGATAGTGCATCCATAATCCTATGGCCGCGTTCAGTACCAGAACGCCAATAATCCCCCATGCGCTCCACCAGATCAGTCTTGCAGACGGCAGTCTTGCAGGCCGTTTAGCGGTTACGGCGGAGATTTTTTGCATCTTTTGCATGACGCCGCTCCAGAAAAAAACGTGCAGGGCCTGTCAACAGACGGAAAGGCAAGAAGAATAACCGCTCAATATGGGTGACCCCCCAAAGCAGTGCCTCAGCAACCCTATGCGGACCGGGCCGCTCAAAGAATGCGATCAGCCTCTGATCAAGCCGGGTGATGACTTGCCGAAGATGACTCACGCGCCAGACCCCTCAGGACGTTGATGGCCTCTTCCAGAGAGGCTTCCAGGATAGATATGTGCTGTTCAGCCGGAATCCGGGAATAATCCGCAGATAGCACCTTTTCCCATTGGGTCATCCACTGTTGCGCAGTAAGGGGACGGGACAGATGCTCTCTGAGCAATTCCTTTAAGCGTTCACGACGACCGCCCGTCATGGAGTCCAGCATGGGTTTCCAGGCCAGTAATGGGTCAGTCGCGGATTTCATAAGCCAGACACCGCTGCCCATTCTGATTGCTCAATCTGTTTCACCATCCAGTTTTCTTCATGCCAGCGGCGATGAAGCACCATGCAGGCCAGTAATTTTTCGACGGTGGCAGGATAGGCCGACAACACCCAGGCATGGACAAAATCGTTATGCGCATAAATCTCAATCAGCGATCCCATGGCTACCGCATAACCCGTGGGAAGATGTCCCTTTTCCACATGGTAAAAAATACGTTCTGCCATTTTTTGTATATCAGCCAAACCACGCCCCTCTATTTTCCTTGTCTCTTTCTTCATCAGGTATCTCCACGAGAGCGTTTCGCAAAGCTGCCTGGAGTTCTTCAATAATCCCGGGATACAACCGGGGGTCCAGTGCGGGATCGTGACGTGTCAATGATCGCCAGTAACGCTTACGGGTCGCCAAGGACAATTCAGCCTGTCTTTCTGCGCTCATTGGCATCCGGTTCCCCATGGCCCAGTTCCCCGCAATAGTTCGCTGGCGGAGACTGATCCGATGGCTCCACCCAGCTTGGTGCCCCGCAAAATGGACAACGATAGGGCGCTTCGATTCTGTTTTCTTCGTGCATCCCACTTACCCCCAAAATCTGTGGATAACCCTGCTGAGAAGTTTGCAAAAGGATGACAAATCACCATCATCCCCCCGTGCCTCATTATCAGGCGTCCCTGGCTAATCTTCCTCACCGGTTCACCGCGAACAATACCGGCACTCCAAAAAACGCGCCCCAGGCTTTTGCAGAAGCCCTCTGGATGGCCGGAATATCTGTTCCCCGCGCCCACCAGTCGTTGGCCGGGGCCATCAGGAACTGAATCCCCTGCGGGTATAGATCAAGGGCAGGCCACATCAATAGTTGCTCATAGCAGATGAGATAGCCGACCTTTCTGCCGTCGATCTCTGTGGTTTCCGGTTTCCGGGAAAACGGTGCCATTCGGAAACTGCCCCGGGGGCGCCATGGGTGCCACATGGAAAAGGGCACCGGGATGTGATCCGGCAGGACCGTCTGGTGGCCATCCTGGATCTTCACCAGCGCATCCAGATAGCCCTTTGCAAAGGGCACATCGGCCCCGAGCAATACAGTTTGCCCCGGGTGCCGCGCCGTCCAGCGGATGACCGGACGCCAAATGGCCCGGGTGCCCGGCAACCAGGGGCCGGCCGCCCCTTCCGGGGTCAACACCAGCTTGCTGCCTGCGCGCAGATCCGCCAGAACCTTCGGGGCCAGCTTCATGGACGCATCCACATAAGACAGGGCGGAGCGGAGGCGGCCCAGATGCGTATTGATGCCCACCCACCCCGTAGGGGCAACAGGCAGTAGTTGCGAGTTGGAAAAACCCAGAAGCCAGAGATCAAAAATAATGATGACAGCCATCAGCACACGCACAAGGGAGTCCGGTTTTTTTCGCGCACGGATACCCATGGCAAAGATGCCGAGCAGGGTCATCAGGATCCCTGTTGGCCCTGCGGCGACAGCGCCGAGCCAGGGCGAAGTCCAGCCAATGATTCCCAGGGGCGGTAAGATCGTGGATGTGACGGATGTGATGACAGTGGCCGCGATAGCGCCAAAACCGCAACCTGCAAGGGTTGCACCCTGCGAAGGGGCTGCACCCGGCAAGGGTTGCGCCCTTCGCAGGGTTGCACCACAGAAACGCTGGGCGATGATCCGATACGCCAGATAGGGCAGGGCAAAGGCCAGCGATGAAAGCGACCAGAATCCAATACCGAGCAATAGTCCTGAGTGTGGGAAGAATACCGCCGTGCCTTTGATGAGTCCGTAGGTTGTCGCCAGGTGGTATCCGAACATCAGGGCAAATGGCGCCAACCAGTGCCGCTTGTTCAAAACGGGCAGAAGCAGCAAGGCCAGTGGCGCAAGCCATATGGCATGGGGCCAGGCCAAAGCGCCCACGAGGGCACCCAAGAATACCGGGGTGGCGAGTTGGGAGAGGGGAGGGGGCTTCAGATCATCGTCTACCGGGTAGACGGAAATGTTTACGGTTTTGCTCTGCATGAGCGGGTATAGATCGGCAGCAGGTTGAATCGTCTACCCGGTAGACGATTTATGTCCTCCCAGTTAGCGATGTATGGATAGGGGCAGGGCAGCGGGGCGGGCGATCGTCTGCCGGGTAGACGGACGAAGCGGCCACGTTTTCCCGGAAAAAATGCGCCGTCTAGCGGCTGAACGCAGTTATACCCCTTCTTTATCTTGCGTTCCGCTTTTCTTTCGGTAAATGCTTTTTTTGGCGTTTTCGTCTACCCGGTAGACGATTTTTTGGGCATCGTTCAGCGGGAATCTCGTGTTTTTTCGTGCGGCGTCTACCGGGTAAACGATTTCTGACAGAGGAGATCGGTCCAGCGTCTACCCGGTAGACGCCCGATTACCGGTGCGACGTGGCCGCCGACAGAATTTTGGCGACCCATTTGTTCAATACTGAATCTCGGATACGCTTTTTTTGGGGGGCGATCGTCTACCCGGTAGACGATTTCAGGAGAGGCTTGCGTTCTGTTACTTATCGCTCCACTTTGTTCCGAACTTCTTGGCATCCTGCTTGTCCGGCCACCAGCAGGACTGGCAGCCCTCGCACTTGAAGAAGGTGCTCCCTTTCTTCGTCTTCAGGGTGATGGTCGGTTTTTTGCAGGCAGGGCAGGTGGGGCCAGCGGGACCAGCCTTTTGCCCTTTGCCCCGCGTTTTTCCGGTAGACGGTTTGCCACCAGCGGTGGAAGATGACCGTGCTTGCCCGACAGCGATGGTTGCCGCTTTGGCTGCTTCGATCATGCGCGAGACGAATTTGCGCTGCGCTTCCTCGAACTGCTGTAGCGTCAGGCGCCCTTCGGACACGGACGATAGTGCGTCCTCCCAGCGGGCCGTCATGACGGGATCCGTGAGGTCTTTGGGCAGCGCGTGAACCAGAGCGCGCCCGGCCTGGGTGGAGAGAATCTGTTTTCCTTTGCGTTCCAGGAATCCCCGTGTCAGCAGCGTTTCAATGATGTTGGCCCGGGTGGCCTCAGTCCCCAGCCCAGAGGTCTCCTTGAGCTTGGTCTTGGCGGCCTCATCCTCCACTACCTTATGGATGTTGCTCATCGCCTCAATGAGAGAGCCATCGGTGAACCGCGCGGGCGGTTTGGTCTGCTTTGCCTGCACGTCCGCATCCTGAACCGCCAGGACTTGTCCCTTTTTGAGCTCCGGGATCGGCTGGGCGGGGGCGTCATCATTATCGTCATCGGTCATCCCATACACGGCTTTCCAGCCTGCAGAGATCGGGATGTTGGCAGTCGCCTTCCAGTCCTCGCTGATACAAGTCAGCAGGGCCTTGATCGCCCGGTACACATAGGGCGGATAGAACTGCGCGAGATAGGAGCGGACGATGATCTCGTAAACTTTGGCTACTGCGGGACTCATAGAGCCTTGCATGGAGCCGGTCGGAATGATGGCGTGGTGCGCCGTCACTTTACCCGTATTCCAGATGGCCGACTTCCGGTTAGAATCGGCGGCTTTCACCAGATCCGCAAATCCAGCTTTTGCCAGGCCGGACAGTATCTGTCCGGCATCCACATGCTGTTCTTCCGGTAGATAGCGACAATCGGTCCGGGGATAGGTCGCTGCCTTGTGTTCCTCGTACAGCGCTTGGGCCGCATCAAGGACATTTTGTGCCGACATGCCGAGCTTGGCCGAGCAGACCTTTTGCAGTTCGGCGAGAGAGAACCCTAGCGGTGCCAGTTGCTGCTTTTCGGCGCTGGTGAAGTCCTTTACTGTCGCTTTGCCATCTGTTTTGGCCTGGGTTGCCAGCCGGTCAGCAGCTATCCGGTCAGTGAGGTAGCCTTCGGCATCGACACCCTCAAAATCTTCCCGCAACTCCCAGGCGGCCCAGAAGCCCGCGTTTATGCGCGGCACATAATAATCCTTGGGTTTGAAGTGCTCGATCTTCTCGTCACGAGCCACAACCAGAGCCAGAGTTGGTGTCTGCACACGGCCCACGGAAACGACCCCAGCACCGCTGTTGCGCAGGGTGAAAGCACGGGTGAGATTCATGCCCATGAGCCAGTCCGCGCGAGAGCGCGCTTCTGCTGAATTTCGGAGATTCTGGTAATCCTGGTTATTCTTGAGCGATGACAGCGCCTTGCGCACGGACTGCTCATCAAGAGCGGCCAGCCAAATGCGTTGCGTAGGCCCTTTCCAGCGGAGTTCCTCCAGGACCTCATCCACCAGCAGCTGGCCCTCCCGGTCCGGGTCGCCAGCATTGACTACAGACGAAGCCTTCTTGAGCAGGTCCCTGATCACCTTGATCTGGGCCTTGGCGTCATCCTTCGCCCGCTTTTCCCATTGCTCCGGAAAGATGGGCAGTTCCTCAAAGCGCCATTTCTTCTTGCCCTTTGGTGTGGTGGGAACATCATCAGGCGTGTAAAAGTCCGGCTCTTCCCGCTCGAATATATGGCCGAAACACCAGGTCACGACGGTATCCGATCCACATTGGATGTAACCACTCCCCTTGCTCTTCGAGCCGGGTAAATACTCGGCGATCCCTTTGCCCAGGCTGGGCTTCTCAGCAATATATACTTTCATCAGACACCCTCAATCGTCTACCGGGTAGACGCTCTGCGTCACCCCAACGCGAGGGTATAGATCGGGGGAGGGTCAGTATTATGCGTCTACCGTGTATGGACTCTCCCCTAACGGAGTTGCCGCAGCTAAAACGAACCTCGCTGTGCATCGTGGAAAGATGTAAATGTACAGGGAAGTTCGAAAAACCCCCCATTTCCAGTAAAATGTAGGGAGCCGATTGGAAGGGAGAGCAACCCATGGCAGGACTGGTAGGGAAAACAGGATTCTATGGTGGACCCATGAGTCAAGACAAAAAGAGCGAGAGTTTAAGCTAGTCTGGTTTCTAACATTGCAGCAGAATGGCGCTGCCCCAAATCGTCCCTGAGTAATGGTCATGCTGCGACTTTTGGATAGCGGTCCACAATGCAGGCGCCGCCCCTTTGCCCTGTCAGGTATACCTGATCTGGTGTCAGATAGCCGAGGGACTGATGCGGGCGGCGACTATTGTAAAACTCAAAGTAGGCAGTCAGCCCAACCATCAGTTCTGGTACATGGCCATAGCCCCGCAGGTAAATATCCTCGTACTTCACACTGCGCCAAAGCCGCTCCACGAAGATGTTATCCAGGGCGCGACCACGACCGTCCATGCTGATCTGTACACCATGCGCCTGAAGTAAGCCTGTAAACGCCTCAGCGGTGAATTGGCTGCCTTGGTCCGTATTGAAGATCTCCGGCGCACCATAGCGTTGTAGCGCCTCTTCCAGACAGGCCACACAGAACTCTGCCTCCATGGTATTACTGATCCTCCAGCTCAACACCTTACGGCTGTACCAGTCCATAATAGCCACCAGATAGACAAATCCATGGCGGAGCCGGATATACGTGATATCCGTACTCCAGACCTGACCGGGGCGATCAATCGTCAGCCCCCGCAGCAGGTAGGGATAAATCTTATGCGCTGGATGGGGTCGGCTGGTGTGCGGCCCTGGAGCCATGCCCGCCAAACCCAAGGTGCGCATCAATCGCTGCACCCGTTTGCGATTGACCCTAAACCCCAGATTTTGGAGATATACGGTCATCCGGCGACTCCCATAAAACGGCGTTGTTGTGTATTGGGCATCCAGTAAATCCATGAGCACTTTATCCTCTGCGTCCAATGGCTTTTCGGGTCGCTGCGCGTAAACCGTGGCTCGGGCCACGCCAGCCAGGTGACACTGCCGTTGAATAGAGATCAACGGATTCGGTGCGATCCACGTCCGCCGCGTCTCTACCGTCACACTCCGGACTTTTTTTTCAGCCAATCCAGTTCGACTTTCAACCGCCCGATTTCACTGTAAAGATGCTCCGGGTCGCTGTGCGCATCAATGGGATGTGGGCCACGCTTGCCCTCAAATAAAGTACCCACCTGCTCCAGAATAGCCTTCTTCCATTGCCCGACCTGCGCCGGATGCACTCCATGCTCCTGCGCAATCTCGTTGATGGTTTTCAGGCCCCGGATCGCCTCCAGCCCCACCTTGCCCTTAAAGACTGCTCCATACACTTTCCGCTTTGCTGCGCTCATCGTCTCCTCCTGACCAGACAACAAGCTTAAACTATTGTCTCAAATCTGGGGTCCACTATATTCTTCCCCGTATAGCGTCACAAAACTTTAGGCAAAAACCAATGGCAGACATATTCGATCTATATAAGCCGCTTAGGAATGCAATTCGTAAGTTGGCCCTGCAACCATCTCTTAAAAACTGTTGGAATTACCAAAAGAGAGCCGACGTCTCTGGAACAATAAGAATTCCGGTAAGTTTTGGTGGCCGCAATCCTTTCGAGTTTCATGTTTGGGAACTTCACATTCTATGCCGAGAAATACTACTCCACGCGAATGGGTATAGTGATGCGCTATCGTCCTTGAATGGTCTCGCCAACTATATCAACCTTATTAGAGATCTTACAAGCAAAATATCGAGGCGTACGATAAACTCAGGCGACAGCGCCTTACAGGCTTTGTTCCCGCTGGCACATCAGCAGGTACGTTGGCAATATAGCTTAGATGAGGCGCGTATTTTTCGTACGTTCTACATCTACAGCGATCCTGATTTGGCAACCATTTTTAAGCGCGTAACTGGCACATCAATATCTGATATGTGTGCGATGTCTTTAACAATAAGTGGGATCGCAAAGAGTAATTTATCAATAAATACCAATCAAGACTATTCTGTAATTGTGACGAATAACGAGGCGCGAGATACTTTTTTCAAAATGACCACAAAAACAATCAATGATATTCGCAAGATTGTATCAGAAAAACAAAGATATGACGAAAGCTGGGCATACACATGGAACCCACTAGAGGCATGGCCACTGATTAACATTGAAGTTGCCGGGAATTCTGAGATCTGGTGCCCGCTTCCAGAGTTGCTTTTCAGGCGTGTTACAGAGGGTGTTTTTTATGATCTAGTAGATAGCGGAGAAAAAAAATTTGGGGACAAATTCGGAAGATCTTTCGAGAGGTATGTTGGAAAGGTTTTGGGTGAAATATTCAACTCAGAAAAATATAAAGTATGTGGCGAACAACCATATAACGTAAGCGGCCAGACTAAGCACGGCGTCGACTGGATCGTAAGTGATGATAGCGGCAACATATTTATCGAGTGCAAGGCTCGTCGTCTACTCCATGAAGCTAAAGAAAGTTCTGATGGAGATGCTCTAAAAAGGTCGCTTGAGAATCTCGCAAATGCAGTTGTCCAGCTATACAGGAACATTAATGATGTAATCTCCGGAAAATCAAAATGGTGCCATAATGATCTCCCAATATATCCATTCGTCATCACCTATGAGGATTGGTATCTTTTTACTCCACACATAATTAATTATCTTCTTGCTTGCGTGCGACGCAAGCTTCAAGAACACGATATGTCACCCTCAGTTATAGATGAAAATCCATTTTTTGTTACATCCATTGCTGAGGTGGAGAGGGCTGGACAGGCTATATCGCATTTTGGTATTGAACGATTCTGTACGTGCGCTGAGGTCAATCAGTATCGCTATTTCAAGTTAAGTGGATTAGCCTTGGCAGCCTTCCCGGGCGAGAATATTATTTATCGTCGGCTATTTCAGGATGGTTGGAGCGAAATGCTTCCTCACCTGAAGCACTTGATAAATAATTAGTGTACAAAATCAGGACAGTATCTCCTCATAGCCAAAATACCACAACTTTCCGTGGCTTCTCACCTTTTCTGCGGGTGCGTTGCTCAATGTGCCCCGTGATCTCTCCGCCGGCGTTGAGCTTTTGCAGCACGGCATCCCGGTTGTCGTCTTTGCGATAAAGCCAGCCGATGGGCGTTTTCGGGTATTCTTCAAGCCAGATCCCCACAGCGTCCTGATCATAGGGGTTGCTCGTATCCCGAGCAATCCGAACCTTGTTGTCTGCTGGGATGCCAGACAACCCAGAGGCTTCAGGGAACTCCTGGTTAAACGCAAGATTTGAGATTCGTCGCATGTCTGGTATAGATCGAGGGATTCGGAGATAAATGAAGGGGCTTACCCGCGTTCGATCTATACCAGGCAGGAAACTTGACTCAGAGGGCGGAGGGATGGATGGATTATCAGAAAATCGAGGTCCCGGATGAGCTGCTTTGTGGGACCGCGTTTGTCGAAGGCGGGGCGCCGGACTTGCTCATCGCTGCGGCCTGGGCCATAAACGGTTATCGTTGCACCGTTGACCATTTGCAGCAAGCAGAACCAGAGGAAGACATTGATGATGCGGAGTGAATCAACTCTCAACGCGATCCCGCAAGATCTGCGTAACGAGCTTTCCTTGCTGGTCGACTTACTCCCAGAGCATAGCCCACTGCCATATACAAAGGCCAAACTCCTGGTGCTATCTTGGAGCAGGCTCGGCCATGACGCTTTGGCCTGGTCCGGAGCCAGCCTGATCACCAGGATTGATCCGGGTCCATACGAGTCCGGAGATCCGGCATACGGACCCATGCCGACGGTGAATCGATCGGTTGATCTTTGGCAACCGTTTTCACCAGGGCACTGGCGAGAGCATGTGCGAGGAATGAGCCTGTTCGACCTGGCCGTTTATCTGAAACTGAAGGTGGGAACGTGGGGGACCACTCCCATAGCCCGCCGGCGGCATGTCACCAAGGATCGGCTTGATGGCCTCGGTCTTGGGTGTCAGATTCATCCAGCAAACTCAACCGCATCGATCTTTTTATGCGGTGAGCGATCATTGCTGGAGATCGTTGAGACAGACCTTGCGGACCAGATCAGATAGGCTTCACAGGTAGAATCGGAAATCAATAAAGCCTTCTACCAGAACGCGCCTTTGTTTTGTAATGGAAATATTTTGTTTCTGGGAATGGGGGCGTTGGATGATGTCGGTAAGTATATGGATGTTCATGTATGGGGTATGCTAGAATTTCATCGGGATTTGGATAAAGGTGGTACCGATTTTCTTTTGTTGGTATTTATGTTGGTATTTTCCAGTGATGCAAGATCGCTAAGGTCACAATTACCGGTTAATAAACAATGTATTAGGTTTTTTTGTGCGCTTAATACAGGTTCCGACTCTCGGTACCAAATTTGATTTGAACGGCCCGGTTAATCCGGGCTTTTCTGTATTTGGTTTTCAGGTGGTTTGGAGGAGCGGGTACATGTTGATTCAACGACGTTTTACCTTTTTGGCTTTAGCTGCTGCAGTCTCCGCTTTGCCCTTGGGAGGCTGCGTTGCACTCGTCGCTGCTGGTGCCGGTGGCGGGGCAGTGGCCTATGTGCAAAATGGCGGGGTCGCCAATTTTTATGCTTACTATCCAGCTTCCATGAATCGGGTGAGTGCTGCTTCTCAATCTGCATTTGCAGACATGGGCATACGCTATAATGGTGAAATTCGCAAAAGCCCTTCCAAATATCTGTTAGAAGGGATGACCACGGAAGGAGATACCGTGCGGGTAACCTTGACCTCCATGGCGACGGATGTCACCAAGGCGAATATTCGTATTGGTACCTTGGGTAATAAATCGATGTCCTTGCAGTTTCAGAAGCTGCTTTCCCAGCATTTGGGTTTGGCTGCCAGTGCGACAGCGCCGACGAGTCTCCCGCCTGCGCAAGATAATGTTCCTGCAGAAGCGGCGCCGCAGCAGCCAGCCCAGGAAACCATCCCCCTACAGTAGGGGTTTGGGGAAACTGTCATAAAAGTGTCATAAAAAGTTCATAATACGGTCACAATTGGGGTGTAGCCTTTCGTAAGGTCCAGACTAGAAAGGAGACCACGATGGCAACACCGCAAGGCAGTTCAACACAAAACAATGTGGCAGAGGCACTCAACTCTGTCAGTTTCAGTCCGTTTCATCTGAAAGCCATGTTTGCGTCCGCAATGGGCTTTTTCACTTCTGCTTATGATCTTTTCATTATTGGTACCGCCCTGGTGCTGATCAAGGGTGAGTGGCATTTGGGCGCAGCCGAAGTCGGGCTGATTGGTTCCATTTCGCTCATCGCCACTTTTGTGGGTGCCTACGTATTTGGTACCCTGGCGGATCGGCTGGGCCGCAAGGCCATTTACGGTCTTGAAGCACTGTTGATGACCGTTGGTGCACTACTATCCGCTTTTGCGCCGGATGTGACAGTGCTGCTCATCGCCCGCGTTATTTTAGGCTTGGGGATTGGTGGTGATTATCCGCTCTCCGCTGTGCTGATGAGCGAATATGCAAACGTCAAATCCCGTGGTCGCATGGTCAGTCTGGTTTTTTCAGCCCAGGCCATTGGTTTGGTAACAGGTCCGGTAGTGGCTTTAACGCTGCTGGCGGCGGGTGTGAATCATGACCTGGCCTGGCGTCTGATGCTGGGACTGGGTGCTTTACCGGCGGCCGCCGTTATCTATATTCGTCGTACCCTACCCGAATCTCCGCGCTGGTTGGCCCGCGTCAAAGGCGATGCCGTGGCAGCCGGTAAGCAACTGGCTTCATTCAGCTTGGGAACGGCCACGGCCACGGTTCAGGACAAAATTGTCAAACAGCCTTTGAGCCGTTACTGGTTGACCCTGCTGGGTACAGCCGGTGGCTGGTTCATGTTCGACTATGCCTATTATGGAAATACCATTTCTACCCCCATGATCATGTCGCATATTGCCCCGCATGCCGACGTGGTGACCAGTACAGCATTGAGTTTGATGGTATTTGCCATTGCTGCTGTCCCCGGTTATTTTCTGGCGGCGTTTACGATTGATCGTGTTGGTCACAAAACCCTGCAGATGCTGGGATTTTTTCTGATGGGATTGATGTTCCTGCTGATTGGTGCTTTCCCGGTACTGACGCAATCTGTGGGTGTATTTCTGGTGCTGTACGGTGTTTCCTACTTTTTTGCGGAATACGGCCCCAATACCACCACCTTTGTTCTGGCCGCCGAACTTTTCCCGGTCAATTTACGGACTACCGGACATGGCCTGTCTGCAGGCACAGCCAAAGTAGGTGCTTTTTTGGGTGCTCTGATTTTCCCGATCTTGCTGCATGATTATGGTTTGCATGGAACTTTGATGATCACTTTCTTTTTCGCTCTGGCTGGTTTGCTGCTCACCGCTTTCTGCCTCAAGGAGCCTGCTGGTAAATCTCTTGAAGAAGCCAGTGGTGAAGATGTTGTGGTGCCGATGCGCGGAAACAAGCCTGCCGGGATGACCCCTTCTTGATACTTGTCTGATCGACTATCGGGCAGGCTGTTATAACTGCCCGATTTTATGAATGATGCTTTTTCCAGAAAATACTGTCTATAAAACGGTTTTCCGGAAAGCGCAAAATTTT
Organism: Acidithiobacillus sp. TH-A36; assembly: GCF_057473445.1. NCBI lineage: Bacteria > Pseudomonadati > Pseudomonadota > Acidithiobacillia > Acidithiobacillales > Acidithiobacillaceae > Acidithiobacillus > Acidithiobacillus sp. TH-A36. Next base: position 15,835 of record NZ_JBYCKP010000407.1, read on the forward strand.
ATGAATGATCAACCGAAAAATAGAAATCAGGAGCGAATATGTTTTATACCATGATCGGAGGCGTGCTTCATCATGCATTCCATCTGACGGATGCCCTGTTATTAATGACGGCTGCAAAAAAGGAAAGCACCAGTGCGCTTTCCGGTTCCAGAATCCTGATATTTTCTGCGGGAAAGCCCATAGATAAAATGGCTTTACGGTTACAGCGCTCCGGCGCTTTTGTCAAAGCGTTGAATGGTCATGAAAGTGATGTTTTACCACTCATTAAACGCTGGCATCCGGTTTTGCTGATTATTACGGATTGGACTGTGGATATGGCGCCATGGCTGAATGAATTATTATCCCTTCCGGTTTGTACGCACTTATCCGTTCTGGCATTGGGTGCCGATGACGAAGCGCATGCCATGTCCGCACTGGATGCCGGTGCCAGCGCCTATCTGGCGGATACGGTGACGGAATCTGTTTTACGCGCCCAAATAGGAACCCTGTTAAAAAACGGCCATCATTGGGAGACGACAGAAGTCCGGCAAGATCCCTATATCTGGATCAACCCTGAAAGCAGTCGAATTCGCTTGAACGGTTCTGAAATCAGATTGAGCCGAAGGTTATTCCGGTTTCTCCATTATCTGGCTTTGCACCCGGATCGGACATTTACGGCCTCGGAAATTGCCAATGTGCTCAGCGATGGTCAAAAATTCATTCAGGAAAACTCAGTCGCTGCTCAGGTTCATCGATTACGCAAATATATGGAGGCGGCTGGTGCCGGAGAATGGCTGGAAACGGTGCATGGTTTTGGTTATCGGCTGACTTTGCCGCAAAAAATATCATTTGATGTGAAATTGTCATAAAAGGTTCATAAAACTGTCACATTAGTTTGTTAAGGTAGCACCTTCATTGTTACAAGGTGCTTTTCTGATGAATCTTCATTATCTCATTCACCTCGCCAACTACTCGGACGGGGTTCTATACATTCTGGGCCTGATGCTGCTGGTGGAACTGGCCGTGATGGTGGATCGCTTCTGGTACCTGCGGC